>JAZKGK010000151.1:0-18090 GCA_040385915.1 Bacteroidota bacterium | reverse complement strand
TGACGCGCTTCATCAACGACCCCGAACACAAGGACAACCAGGCCATGTACGTAGCGCGCTTGAGCAATGAAGTAGACCGACTGGAGAAGACGCTGGGTGGATTGGTAGAACTGGTACGCGTACAAGCCATCGAAGACACCATGCACACCATCTCTTTTGAATCGATACTTGAGCAGTTGAAAACTGAATTTGATGAAACGCTACAAGAGGCCACCGCCAGTATTGAAACAAACTTCGAAGCCTATCCTTCGATTGTTTATCTGAAAGCATTCCTGCTCATCATTTTCCGAAACCTACTAAGCAATGCGCTGAAATACCGGTCAGACAACCATGCGCTGCAAATCACCATTTCTTCAGAAAAAAGTGACCGGTTCGTGTTACTCAAGTTTAAGGATAACGGACAGGGCATTGACCTCAAGAAAAATGGCAAAAACCTGTTCAAGCCATTCAAGCAGTTATCCCCAAAAACTGATGGTATTGGGCTGGGGCTGCACTTGGTGAAGTACACAGTAGAACGGAATGGAGGAAAAATAGAGGTAGAAAGCAAGCCCGATCATGGGACTAACTTCTTGGTTTACCTCAAAGAATATAGGTAGTTAGAAAATAGCCTCACCCTTTATAGGGGTAGTTTCTGTTTTTAGGAATGTTGTTTACTACGAGGGCTACGACAAAGAGAATAGCTACCCCCGACAAAACCGGAGAAAGCACATAGTTAAAGCCTAAGTTTTTTATTTTTTCGGAACCGATATTGGCTATCAGCGCTGTTGCCCCACCGGGTGGGTGCATGGTCTTGGTGATTTGCATAATCACGATAGAGAAAGAAACCGCTAATGCAGAAGCCACCCACAGTTCATTGGGCAATATTTTATGCACCACAACCCCAATAATGGCGCACAACAAATGCCCGCCAATCAAGTTGCGTGGTTGTGCCAACGGGCTGTTGGTGGCTCCAAAGATCAAAACAGCCGAAGCACCAAAAGAGCCGATTAAGAAAACACTGTCGTAGTGATCAAATTGTGCCTGTTGAACAACCCCAATTAAAGCTATCCCAATAAAGGCTCCAATAAAAGTCCACAAGTGGTCCAGAGGCTCTATAATAGTCTGTCGGTAAACGACATACCTGGCAATCCGATACGTTCTTTTGATTCTTTTAATTCTTTTCTCCACAACAACTGAATTTTCAGCCAAAATTATTAAGAATTATCTTGGTTTGGAAAGCTGCCCTCATTTTAAGAAGTCAGAAAAGCATAACCAGCCCAAGCCATTCATGTTGAAAAAAAATAAAATTTATTAATTCATAATAGTTTCCTACAAAATAGGATAGTTTTCATATTATCTTCTTATTTTAATAAATTAAACCTCTATCTAACACTATTTGCTAAATATATTTAACCTGATTCAGCTAGCTTCTAGCAAAAAAACCACTTAAATCTCTCATCGACAACTAAGTCAGGTTATGATAGTATCTATTTGGGGGGTTCGTTGGGCCACTGCAAAACCATTTCTACGGCTGCATCGGCGCTTCATCCCAACCTTGGTGGCCATGAATCTACTCTTCTTGCCGGGGTTTGTTTTGGCACAAAAGCCTACCGACTTCCTGTCTTCTAATGAGGTAAAGAAGATGAGTATAGAAGAACTGATGAATATTGAGGTGACTTCCGTTTCTAAACGACCGGAGAAATTGGCAGAAGTAGCTTCTGCTATTCAGGTCATTACGCAGGAAGACATTCGGCGCTCGGGTGCTACCAACCTACCCGAAGCCTTAAGACTTGCCTCGAATTTGCAAGTGGCGCAGGTCAACTCCAGCCAATGGGCCATCAGCGCGCGCGGGTTCAACAACGTGCTTGCCAACAAATTATTGGTGCTGATTGACGGACGAACGGTTTATACACCGCTGTATGCTGGCGTATTTTGGGACGTTCAGAATCTTTTATTAGAAAACGTGGATCGTATAGAGGTCATCAGCGGCTCCGGCGGAACATTGTGGGGTGCCAATGCCGTGAATGGTGTGATTAACATCATCACCAAGCGTGCTAAAGAGACCAAAGGATTTTTTGCCGAAGCTGGCACCGGTACTCAATTGGCAGCCTTGGGCAGCCTGCGTTATGGAGGCAAACTCGGTGATAATTTGTCCTACCGCGTGTATGGTACAGTTTTCAAGCGCGATAATACCCTCCTTACCGATCGTACCGACAGTTTAGATGCAGATGACGAATGGACAATGGGCCAAGGTGGCTTTCGCCTTGATTGGGATGCTAAGAAAAATAACCTGCTGACTTTACAAGCGAACGTATACGATGGCAGACCCAATCCCGATGGTAGTAAACCCGTGATAGCCAGAGGCAGCAATATGCTGGGGCGATGGACGCATACCACTTCGGAGAAATCTAGTTTTCAGCTCCAGGTATACTACGATCAGACCTGGCGGGACTTTCGCAACGGCTTCACCGAGAATCTGAAAACGTATGATATCGATTGGCAACATCGGCATCAATTTGGTCAACGGCATGAAGTGGTATGGGGTATGGACATTCGCCTGATGGATCACAGAGTGGAGAACCTGGAGCTATTTGCCTTTCTTCCAGGACACAAGATGCTCCATCTGTATAGTGCCTTTGTGCAGGATAAAATCACCTTAATGAAAGAACGGTTGAGTTTTACGATAGGATCAAAATTTGAACATAACAACTATACCGGCTTTCAATACCAGCCGAGCGGTCGCCTTACCTGGACCCCAACCGAGCGCCAGACTATCTGGGCATCGGTCTCACGTGCCGTCAGAACACCCTCGCGCATTGATCGCGACTTCTCTTTATTTATCGCTCCCGGAGTGCCTTTCATAGCGGGGAATGCGGGCTTTGTATCAGAAGAATTGCTTGCCTACGAGCTAGGTTGGCGGCTGCAACCTCAGGAAAACCTCTCTCTCTCTTTATGCACCTTTTATAATCTGTATGACAACATACGAACTGCCGAACCTGGTCCATTGCCCAGTAAGCTTCCAATAATTTTTGGTAATGGCATAGACGGGCAAACCTACGGACTCGAACTAGCTGCCACACAGCAGGTAACCGACTGGTGGCGACTGCGAGGTGGCTATACCTTTTTGAAGAAGCACCTGTCCATAAAATCGACTAGCGCGGACATGAATGGAGGAACCGCCGAAAGCAATGACCCTGCACACCAATTCCTTATCCAATCTTCTATAAATCTGCCTGGCCGTATCGAATTGGGTACCGTCATCCGGTATGTTGACAAACTGCCTAAACCCCAGGTTCCTGGCTATGTCGGGCTAGATGTACGACTCGGCTGGAAGGCGCACAAAGCATTGGAAATCAACATCGTCGGACAGAACCTAACCGAGAGTAAGCACACTGAATTTATACCTTCCTCTCCTGCTCCACGCAAGATTGAACGAAGCATTTACGGCAAAATCTCATGGCGATTCTAAAAACAAGCGCACACCAACATCTGTTTTTCACACTACTGATTGGCAGTGTGATTTCTCTGTCTGCACAAACCCCGCCTGCCCGTGAATACCAGATAAAAGCGGGGTTTCTTTTCAACTTCACTCAGTTTATCGAATGGCCTGCGAGTGCCTTTGTTAGTACCGAGACGCCTATCGTTATCGGTGTTTTAGGCGAAGACCCTTTTAATGCTTATTTGGATGAAATCGTGTCAGGCGAAACCGTAAACGGCCATCCATTGGTTGTTCAGCGGTTTAAGACTATTTCGGAGGTCAATACCTGTCATATCTTATTTATTAACATAACAGAAACAGCCAAACTGGAGGAGATTGTCACTAGTTTGAAAGGCCGGAATATACTCACGGTGAGTGATGCAGCCAACTTTATGCAGCAAGGAGGCATGATCAGATTCGTTACGGTAAATAAGAAAATACAGTTTCAAATCAACCCGGAAGCCACAAAAGAAGCGGATCTCTCGATCAGTTCCAAGGTACTCAGGTTGGCGGAAATAGTTGTCCCAAAGAAAAAATAACAATCCTGGCCATGTTATTCAAAGACATACCTATACAACGAAAATTGATGACCGTCATTCTGCTCACGAGCGGAGCCGTGTTGATTTTGACATGTGTAGCGTTCTTTGCCTATGAGTTTCATACCTTCCGGCAATCTACAGTGCGACAACTATCTACGCTCGGTGAAATCATTGGAGCCAATAGCACCGCAGCCCTTGCCTTTGAGAGCCCAGAAGATGCCAACGAAATATTAGCGGCACTCATGGCCGAACAGCATATTCTAGCGGCGATTCTGTATGATAAGGAAGGGAATATTTTTTCTAAGTATCCCGCCACCCTCACCGTCAGTAATGTACCCATTCAACCTAAATTAAAAGGCTACCGCTTCGTGGACTCGTACCTGGAGGGATTTCAGCCCGTTATCCAAGGCACTCGGCGCTTGGGTACCTTATACCTAAAATCGGATCTGAGGGCCATCGATGAGCGATTTCGGCTCTATGGCATCATAGCCGTTTTGGTGATAGCCGTCTCATCTCTGTTGGCATATTTGCTTTCTAAAATCCTCCAAAAAAGCATTTCAAAACCTATCCTTGCCTTGGCCGAAACCGCCAAGGCAATTTCCGATCGGCAAGACTATTCCGTGCGGGCTACTAAGCTAGGCAATGACGAATTAGGGTCGCTTACCGATGCTTTCAACCACATGCTGATGCAAATTCAGGAGCAAAACCTGGTCTTGAGTGGGTTTAATAAAAACCTGGAACACAAGGTAATGGAGCGAACGATAGAACTGGAAATTGTCAATAAAGAGCAAAAGGAAGTTGAAAAGAAACTGTATGAAAAAAACAATGAGCTTGCCCAGGCATTAGAAGAGCTTCAAAGTGCAAAAGCACAACTCATTGAATTGAATAATAAACTTGAGCGCAGGGTAGAAGAACGAACCAATGAGCTTTTAGTCAGCGAAGAAGAGTTAATCATAAAAAATCACGAGCTAAAAAAAATCAATATTGACCTCGATAATTTTATCTATACCGCCTCCCATGACCTCAAGTCTCCGATCTGCAATATCGAAGGATTAACTTCTCTACTGAATAAAATGCTTGATAACAGACTGGAGAATAAAGAACGGAATTTGATGGAAATGATTAGCCGCTCTATAGCCAAATTCAAAGGCACGATAGAGGGACTGACTGAAATCACCAAAGTCCAAAAGAACTTAGAATATGAAGTAGAAGATGTTTCTTTCAAAGAAGCCATCGAAGACGTGAAAGATGATATACGCGACATGATGGTGCAAGCGGAGGCTTTGATAAGGGAAGATCTGCAAGTGAACAGGATTATCTATGCAAGACATAACTTAAGGAGCATAGTATACAACCTGCTATCCAATGCCATCAAATATCGCTCTCCTGAAAGGCCGCTAAAAGTAGCTATTAAAACCTATGATGAGGGCGGCCATACGGTACTGAGTATTGAAGACAATGGATTGGGTATAAATGAAAAGAACCTACCCAAATTATTTACTATGTTTAAAAGGCTACACACCCACGTGGAAGGAGCAGGAATAGGCCTATATATTATAAAAAGAACCATCGAAAACAAAGGAGGCAGGATTGAAGTGGAAAGCAAATTGGATGAAGGCACCCGATTTAAGGTCTATTTCAAATAGCTTTGTCTGATTTACCTTGTAATAGACTGATAAAAAGGCAAATCCCTAACAACTTAATTAACACTGTACTTACTATCACACTTCAGCAGCCTCAGCACGAAGGATAACTTTATTTTTCACAATACTTCCCTGGTAATGATTGATGGCTACCTTTGTTTCCGAAACCAACCTCTCTTCCCATGGAAGATTTGCTATCTGCCCGTCTCCAAATGGCCGTATCCCTCGGCTTTCACATAGTATTCGCTTGCATCGGAATGGTAATGCCCTTTCTAATGGCTTTCTCCCACTGGCGGTGGCTACGAACGGGGCAAAAGGAGTATTTGGATTTGACTAAAACCTGGTCCAAAGGAGTAGCCATTTTCTTCGCTACCGGAGCCGTATCGGGCACGGTACTCTCTTTCGAACTGGGTTTACTCTGGCCAGAGTTTATGCGGCACGCCGGCCCCATCATTGGCATGCCCTTCTCCTGGGAAGGAACAGCCTTTTTCATTGAAGCCATCGCCCTCGGCCTGTTTCTGTATGGCTGGGACCGCATCCATAAATGGGTACATTGGGCTACAGGCGTACTGGTGGGCGTATCGGGGGTAGCTTCGGGTATATTTGTGGTGGCCGCCAATGCCTGGATGAATAGTCCGCAAGGCTTCGATTGGGTAGACGGACAAGCGATT
The DNA here is from genome assembly GCA_040385915.1 of Bacteroidota bacterium. GTDB lineage: Bacteria > Bacteroidota > Bacteroidia > Cytophagales > ES-bin-26 > ES-bin-26. The sequence continues at coordinate 11,780 of JAZKGK010000151.1, read as the reverse complement.
AACATCGATCCGGTGGCAGCTATGTTTAACAAAGCCTGGTTTACGCAGGCGCTGCACATGACACTGGCCGCTTTTGTCAGCACCTGCTTTGCCGTAGCGGGCATTCACGCTTGGCTGCTCCGTCAGCACCAAAATCACCCTTTGCACCAGAAAGCGCTAAAAATATCCCTGACGCTAGGCGCAATCGCGGCATTTTTACAACCCCTCAGTGGCGATATTTCGGCCAAGGATATTGCCCAGCGACAACCTGCCAAGCTAGCGGCAATGGAAGCCTTATTCCAGACGTCTAAACCCGCACCCCTACTCATTGGCGGCATTCCCAACGAGGACAAACAGCGGGTAGACTATGGCATTGAGCTGCCGGGCATGCTCAGCTTTCTGGCTCATGGCAACTTCGATGCCGAGGTGACGGGTCTGGATCAAATTCCTAAGGATCAGCATCCGCCCGTTCTCATCACTCACCTGGCTTTTCAGGTCATGGTCGGTTGTGGCATGCTATTGATGGCCGTGGGGCTGGCATTCCTGATTATTCAGTGGAAATTCAAGCATTTACTTGGCCATAAAGGCTTCCTGACTGTGGTCGCTTTATCTACCCCGCTCGGTTTTCTGGCTGTAGAGGCAGGCTGGACAGTGACGGAAGTAGGCCGGCAACCCTGGGTTATTTACGGCTTTCTGCGCACCAAAGACGCACTTACGCCTATGCCAGGTCTGGTTTTTCCGTTTATGCTGTTTACAATGCTGTACCTGGTGCTGGCCGGGCTGGTTACCTGGCTGATGATAAGGCAAATCAGGGTATTGCACTTAGCTTATAAGCCATTAGCGGTTAGTGGTTAGCGGTTAGTGGTTAGGTTTTAGGCGACGACAATCTATTCACTAACCACCTAACTACTAATAACCTAACTACTAATAACCTAACCGCTAACAACCTAACTACTAACCCCTAACCAAAGCCTATGTTTTACGTCGTCGTTCTATTCCTTGGCCTGTCGTTACTGATGTATTGCCTGTTTGGTGGAGCAGATTTCGGGGCGGGTATTTTGGAAGCTTTCACCACTAAGCATGCCCGAGAAAAGGGAGAAAAGATGACCTATCAGGCTATTGCGCCGGTGTGGGAAGCCAACCACATCTGGTTGATTCTGGTAGTAGTAATTCTGTTCTCCGGCTTTCCGCGCATTTATACCGAGATTTCCGTTGCCCTTCACATTCCCCTCACCTTAATGTTACTGGGAATTGTATTGCGCGGCTGCTTTTTCACCTTCCGCCACTACGACGCCATCCAAGACCGCTCGCACGATTATTACTCACGCATATTTGTCTTTTCCAGCATTGGCACGTCCTTTTTTCTGGGCATCATTGCAGGCGCTATGTCCTTGGGTCGCATTACGCTTGCATCGAATGTCACCTTTGCAGAGCGCTTTGTAGCTCCTTGGCTGAATTACTTTTCGTTCTCCGTAGGGTTATTTGCCTGCTGTATTTTTGCCTTCCTGGCCGCCGTGTACCTGATGGGCGAAAGCGAGGAAAAGCGCATCAGAAAAGTCTTCTGGTGGCAAGCATTCCGGGCCAACCTGGCTACTGTAGTGGCTGGCGGCTTCGTGTTTGTTGCGGCTAAACTGGACGGATTCGATTTGATTGGTTTACTCGTAAACCATCCACTTGGAATGGCTTGTCTGATTATAGCTACCCTTTCTCTCCCGCTGCTCTGGTACAGTCTTAACCTTGGCTGGGTCATTCTGCCCCGGTTGCTGGCCGGTTTGCAGGTAATGCTTATTCTGATGGCCTGGGTTATCATTCAATATCCGGTAGTGGTGCAGATTGCCGGCAACCAGGGGCTGACGCTAGAGAACACCCGCGCGCCTGAAGCATCCCTTTCCGTGCTGGGCTGGGCATTGCTGGTTGGTTCAGCGCTGATTTTGCCCGCACTTTTCTATCTACTCCGGTCCTTCAAAGGACACCCCTGGCATGCAGAACCCGGACATTGAGTTCAACTGCTGGAGATGCCTTTACAAACCGACGCCGGAAGCGTTTGAAACGCTTCCGACCTTATGGCCCCATTAGTATTGAAAAACCCTTTTCACATACGGTTATCCATCTTTTGATATCCCTTGCCTAGTTCCACTCATGACACCAGAAAAGGCTCCGGCCAATAATATTTATCGGATGTACGCCATAATCAAGCAATCGCTCAAGGGCGAAGCGTACGATTACACCCAAGGCAGCATTCGCATGGCCATCATCTTGCTGGCTATTCCCATGATCCTGGAACTCAGCCTGGAATCGGTATTTGCAGTGGTAGATATGTTTTTTGTTGGCAAGCTGGGCGAAAATGCCATTGCAACCGTTGGCCTCACCGAGTCGGTCATTACGATCGTGTATTCCATGGCGATAGGCTTGAGTACCGCCGCAACGGCTGTTGTAGCCCGACGCATTGGCGAAAAAGACGACAGTGCTGCCTCTCACGCCGGAATGCAGGCCATTATATTATCCATCGTTATCACCATCCTGATCAGCCTTATCGGAGTTGTATTTGCCCCGGATATATTAAGGCTCATGGGCGCAAAGCCGGAGGTAATCAAAGAAGGGACTTCCTTCGCCCGCATTATGCTGGGCGGTGGCATAGTCATTGTTTTGCTCTTTTTAATTAACGGCATCTTCCGGGGGGCTGGGAATGCTGCCATTGCCATGCGCAGTCTGTGGCTGGCGAGTTTATCCAATATCATTCTATGTCCCTTACTCATTTATGGCATAGGACCGTGGGAAGGCTGGGGACTGACAGGCGCCGCCATTGCCACCACCATCGGCAGAGGAATCGGGGTAGCGTACCAGTGTTATTTTTTATTCAAAGGCACCAACAATATCCGCATCCAGGCCGCGCATCTCAAGCCGGACTTCCCTATCATGAAAAGCCTGATAATTATTGCCTGGCCCGCCACCTTTCAGTTCCTAATCGCTTCGGGAAGCTGGATTGTCCTGGCTTGGCTGGTGTCAACCACTGGCGGCACGAGCGCCTCGGCTGGTTATCAGGTAGCCCTTCGCAATGTGGTCTTCTTCATTTTGCCTGCCTGGGGCTTAAGCAACGCCGCCGCCACCTTGGTCGGACAAAACCTGGGAGCCAATCAGCCGGAACGTGCGGAGAAAAGCGTATTACTTACGGCCAAGTATAATGCGATTTTTATGAGTGGAGTCACGCTAACGTTCCTTCTCTTTGCCTCCCCCATTATCAGCATTTTCACCAAAGACGTTGACGTGCATCGCACGGGTACATTAGCGCTACAAATCATTAGCACCGGATACATGTTTTATGGCATCGGAATGGTCATGATGCAGGCACTGAACGGCGCAGGAGATACCAAAACCCCTACCCTCATCAATTTTATTGGCTTCTGGCTTTTTCAGATTCCGCTAGCCATGCTATTGGCTAAAGGATTTGATCTGGGTGTAACCGGTCCATTTATTGCCATCCCCGTGGCCGAAACGGCTATAGCCATTGCTGGTATCGTTCTTTTTAAGAAAGGAAATTGGAAGAACGTAAAAGTGTAGATATAGCTACCAAATGCAACTATGTTACATTTTTCAAACCAAATGTTTGCAACATCATTGCATTTAACCTAATTTTGACTTCCTGATAATCAGTTATCGGCCATTAACGAAACTGTTTAGTCTTTTACCTCAATTTAAACCTTTGCAGACCAAAACTCTTGGAGGGTTATCGACGTGTTTGCCAATAACCTTCCAAGCGTTCGGGGACGGAATAGCACAAGTCTAAACAGCTTTATCCATTTATTAAAAAAACACCCCATTGAAAAAGTTACTTTTAGCGACGCTGGCACTGCTGGCCGTCCATTCTATATATGCCCAACACTCGCTGAAGGGCAAAGTGACGGGCAAGGATACGCAAGCAGGTTTAATTGGGGCAATCGTCTATTTGCCCGACCTCAAAAAAGGCGCTTCTACTAACGCCGACGGTTCTTACAGGCTATCCAGCCTGCCTAAAGGGAAATTCCTGGTCGAAATTAGGTACATCGGCTATGCGGCTACTGTGGTATTGGTCACTGTCAATGGAGAAAAACAAGCGGATTTCGCCCTGGCTCCCAGCGCCACCGAATTGAATGAAGTGGTCGTGACTGGCGTGTCTGCCGCGACAGAAATCAAACGCAATCCGGTGCCAACGACCATTGTGGGCAGAGATATATTGCTTCAAAACACTTCTACCAACATTATCGATGCCATTACCCGGCAACCAGGCGTGGCACAGGTAAGTACTGGACCTGCCATATCCAAGCCCGTCATTCGAGGCCTAAGCTACAATCGGGTACTAACGCTCTACAACGGCGTGAGGCAGGAAGGACAACAATGGGGAGATGAACACGGCACCGAAATAGATGAATTCTCGGTAGATCGGGTGGAAATCATCAAAGGGCCGGGTAGTTTGATGTACGGCTCCGATGGACTGGCGGGGGTAATTAATATCCTTACGCCAAACCCACTAGCCGAAGGCAATATCACGGGCAATTGGCTAACTCAGTACCAAACCAACAACGGACAGCTTGGTTATTCGGCCATGACTGCTGGCACTTTGAAGGGAATTAATTGGCTCGTAAGAGCCAGTGGCAAAAACGCTGGCAATTATCGCAATGCCAATGATGGACTGGTCTACAATTCCGGGTTTCGGGAAACGGATTTGAACGGATTCATGGGCTTAAGCAAAAAATGGGGCTACACCGAACTACATTTCGCCTCCTTCGACCAGCACCTGGCTATCACGGAAGGCGAGCGCGACAAGCTGGGGAATTTTACCAAACCTGCCGTGGAAAGCAATGGAGAGATTGACACTCAAACAGTAACAGATACTGATTTAAAAGGCTATCAGATAGGCATTCCTAACCAACGCATTCGCCATAACCGCTTGCTGCTGGCCAACAACTTCTATTTTGGCCAATCGCGGCTGGTGATTAATGCTGGCTACCAGCTTAGCGAAAGAAAGGAGTTTGGCGATCCGCTGAATCCTAGCCAGTTCGGGCTCTACTTTTATTTGCCCACCTTCAATTACGATGTGAAGTATTTCCTACCAGAATTGGATGGCTGGAAAACCACCGTTGGCGTGAGTGGAATGCATCAAAGCAACGAGAACAAAGGCCGTGAATTTCTGATACCCGACTACCAGCTTTCCGACATCGGCGGCTTTGCCTTTGCTCACAAATCGTTTGGCAGATTGGACCTGAGTGGAGGGATTCGATACGACCAGCGAAAAGTGACTACACAAGATTTGTTCCTAGCCAATGATGTACACGTCCCTTCGACTACGCCGGGCGCGGAAGCCAAATTTACTGGCTTTAGTGGCAAGTATGGGAGTTATTCGGGAAGTGTTGGAGCCACCTATGGACTTACCGAACAGTTTCTGGTAAAGGCCAATATCGCCAGGGGCTATCGAGCGCCCAACATGGCTGAACTTGGCTCCAATGGTCGGCACGAAGGCTCGTTCCGCTACGAAATTGGCGACCCGGCTTTGAAGGCAGAAACCAGTTTACAAACGGATCTGGGCATCACTTTCAATACACAACATATCACAGTAGAAGCGAGTGTATTCAACAATCAAATGCAGCAGTACATATTTGCCCAGCGTTTGCGTAGTGTAGCCGGCGGCGATTCCATTACTAATCCTGACGAGCCGGTGCCTACTTACCGATATGGACAGAGCAATGCCCAGCTTACGGGTGGAGAATTGACCATCGACATTCACCCTCACCCGCTGGATTGGCTGCACTTCGAGAACTCCTTTTCTATTGTTCGGGGACAGCACGCGGGTCAGCCGGATTCGACCAAATATCTGCCCTTTATGCCTGCTCCCCGGTACCAATCCGAATTGCGGGCCAATGTCAAAAAGGTGAGTAGTTTTCTATCCAATAGCTTTTTCAAAATCAACCTGGATCATTTCTTTGACCAGAACCAGTACTTGAAAGAGAACCATACCGAAACCCACACGCCCGGCTATACCTTAGTCAATCTTGGCTTAGGCTCGGATATTACCACACACAACGGCACCAAGCTTTGTTCTCTTTACCTATCGGTCAATAACCTATTCGATGTGGCCTACCAAAGCCACTTGAGTCGGCTAAAGTACAACCCAGAGAACCCGGCAACGGGCAGAATGGGAGTTTTCAATATGGGACGAAATGTAAGTATGAAGCTGGTAGTTCCGATTACCTTCCGAAAGCCATCAGCTCATAGTTAGGTCTAAGGTGTTAATGCGAATCAGCAATGAAGTTATTTTTGATACCTGGATTCTTGTCGGTAAAAAAGGACTTGTTGCGGTTCGATCCCGTTAATACATCCCCCGTTGTCAACATCGGGATCACGCCAGTCATTTTCACAAAACGTCTTCTGGATAACACATCGTCGATTTTATGGCTTTCGTTGGTCGATCGTAATAAACTATGCTTCTGCATAGACTACCTTGACAGAAGTTAGCTGGACGGTTATTAGTCGTGTCACCACTAAAAGTGGTGTCACGACTCTAGCGCCTGTCATTCTTGCTTATAGTGTTTGAAAAATATAATCCCTCAGCAACGGAAATGCTATTTCAGGTCTTTGGTCTGCACCACATCCATATCGCTAAAAACCTGGTTTTCGCCGGCCATTGCCCAAATGAATGAGTAGCTGGCAGTGCCCACACCAAAATGCACCGACCAGGGAGGAGAAATAATGGCCTCTTCGTTGGCTACTACCAGGTGACGGCTTTCGGTCGATTCGCCCATAAAATGAAATACCCTGGCTTCGGCTGGCAAGTCGAAATAGAAATAGACTTCCATGCGCCGGTCGTGGGTATGACAAGGAATGGAATTCCACAGGCTGCCGTTTTTGAACATCGTCAAGCCCATCACGAGCTGGCAGCTTTGAATGCCGTTTTGATGGATATACTTATAGATAGTCCGCTCATTGGCCGAAGTAGCGGCACCTAGGTGGGTAGGTTCGGCCTTAGCCAAGGCTGCCTGCTGCACCGGATACGTGTGGTGTGCGGGAGTTGAACTCAGAAAAAACCGGGCTGGATTGGCAGCATCTACACTTTGGAAAACCACTTCCTGGCTGCCCTTTCCCACGTACAGGCAATCCTTGTTACCCAATGGATAATCGGTGCCATCTACCCGAACAACGCCTGGCGCACCAGTATTGATAATACCCAACTCCCGCCTTTCTAGAAAGTAAGTGGCTTTGAGTGCTTCGGGTGCCTCTAAACGCAAGGGCTGTCCGGCAGGAACGGCTCCGCCAATCATAAACCGATCGTAGTGTGAATACTTCCAGGTCAACTCATTTTCAACCATTACCTCTGGCACCAAAAATTCGTCTCGCAGGCGTTCAGTGGTAAAAAACTTGACATCAAGGGGATTGGAAGCGTGTCTGATTTGCATAAAAAATACGTTTTACTAAGCTCTGTTTATATGGATAAGGATTAATTTGCCTGTTTTTCATCGGAAGCAATTTTCACCGGCTCTAGCCTGGGCACGAGCAAGTGAATCAGTATCAGTGCAGTAAGATAGGCTCCTGAGGCAATAATAAACAGGGGCAGGTAGCCGAATTTTACCCGAATAACCCCCGCCGATGCGGCAAACAATACGCCGCCCAAAGCACCGAACATACCACCAATACCAGTAACAGAAGCCACGATTTGCTTAGGAAACATATCGGAAGTAAGCGTGAAACAGTTAGCCGACCAGCCTTGATGTGCCGCTGCTGCAAGCGCGATCAGCCCAACTGCTAGGTAAATGCTATGGGTGATGGAGGCCAAGAAGATAGGAACCACACACAAAGCGCACAACAACATGGTGACTTTCCGAGCGCGATTGACAGACCACCCACGCTTGATAAAGTAAGTAGCCAGCCAGCCGAAAAACACGCTTCCCGCATCGGAAACCAGGTAAATGACCACAAAGGGAACGCTAATATTTTTCAAATCCAGTTTTTGCTCCAGGGCTGCATTGGAATTGAAGAAGTCGGGAAGCCAGGTCAGGTAGAACCACCAGATCGGATCGGCCATGAACTTCCCAATGGCAAAAGCCCAGGTTTGCCGGTAGCTCAGCAATTTGTGCCAGGAAGGTTTTATGGTAGTTTTTAATTCCCCTTCCTCTCCACTCCGAATGTAAGCCAATTCTTCCGGGCTCAACCGGGGATGTTTTTCGGGTTGTTGGTAGGTGATCCACCAGAACAGAAGCAAAATTAAACCTAACAAGCCCGTCACCACGAAAGTGGTACGCCAACCATAATGCAAGGTCAGATAAGGAACCGACAGCGCAGTAGCGATAATCCCTATATTGGCTCCTGCATTGAATAAACCCGTGGCGAAGGAACGCTCGTGGCGGGGAAACCATTCGGCGACCGATTTAATGGCCGACGGAAAATTACCGGCCTCACCTATGCCCAACATAAACCGTGTCAGGCCCAAGCTTTTTACTGAACCCACGAAGGCATTCGCTATGCCAGCCAGACTCCAAATAAAAATACTGATGGCAAAACCCCGCTTCGTGCCTATCTTATCAATTAACCAACCAATGAGGATAAAACCCAACGCATAGGCCAACTTGAAGGCGGCATCCACATAGCCCATCAATTCTTTAAAATGCGCCGTGTCGGCCTCCGTCAACGGATGGTCTATAGCCAGAATATCCTGCCGAAAACCCTCATCAATCATGGCAAACGAAAGCACGTTGCGATCCACGTAATTGATTGTGGTGGCAAAGAAAAGGAGGACAATAATTCTCCAGCGATAATTTCCAGATTTCAGAAGTGCTATTTCCATTGGTTGATTGACGAAAGGTGAAAACAAATGCTTTTGACAACATCCGCTTGCGCAATCGTTTGCGTGAAAATATTAAATCATTATTCTCTTTTTCTAAGCGAAGATTCCCTGATAATTAACTCCGCCTGCAATACGATCTTTCGGGGAGAAAAGGGGGTACTTTTATTCTGCAACATTTCCAGAAACAATTTGGCTGCCGTTTGCCCCATTACCTCACTGTGCTGATCTACCGTGGTTAACATGGGTTCGGTAAGACTGGTGATCGGCTCATTGCTAAAACCAGCCAGTGCTATATCGTCAGGAATACGAATTTGATGTGTTTTTAGCACCTGCATGGCGCCCAATGCGGCATGGTCACTGGCCGAAAAAATAGCGTCTGGAAGTGAAGGCAGTTGCAGCAAGTGCTCCGCTCCTGCTCTCCCGGCCTCCAGGGTAAGTTTACACTGATAGACCAGTTGCTCATCAAATGGCAGTTGGTGGGCTTCCAGGGCATCGCGATATCCTTTGAGGCGATCACGATAAATAGTTAGGTTGTCTTGTCCGGCAAAGTGAGCAATCCGTCGGCAACCTTGGTCAATCAGGTGCTTCACCGCCTGGAAAGCACCTTGATAATCGTCGATAACAACGGCGCTGATATCCAGGCCCTGAATCATCCGATCGAATAATACAAGCGGAATACCTCGTTGCAGCACTCGTTCAAAATGGCTAAAATCGAGGGTAGAGCGGGCTATTGACACAATTACCCCTTCTACCTGCGCGTTAACCAATGCTTCTACATTCTTAATTTCACTGGCCTCATCATCGTTCGACTGGCAAATGATGATGTTGAAGCCTTCTTTATTGGTCACCGTTTCAATGCCACGCACCACGGAGGCAAAAAAGTTACGATTGATGGTCGGAACCATCACGCCAATGATATTGCTTCTCCCCTTTCGTAAGGCTGCTGCCAGTTGATTGGGCTGATAATTCATTTGCTTGGCTAACTTCCACACCTTTTTCTTGGTAGCATCGCTGATGCTACTATGGTTGCTTAAGGCGCGGGATATCGTAGAAACCGATAGGCTTAATTCTTTTGCCAGGTCAATGAGGGAAGCTTTGCTAGTAGCCAATTTTTATTACCTTTGAAACACGTTTACGCAAACGATTGCCTAAACGTAATAAGTTAATTTTATATTTCAAAATTATATTCAGTCAGCCCATTTATGCCTGCCCCATGTCCGATTTATTCTCTCTACAAGACAAATATGCCCTTGTAACCGGTGCTAGCCGTGGCCTGGGAAAAGCCATTGCCCTAGGCTTAGCCCAAGCCGGTGCCCATGTTATTTGTTCCAGTTCTACCTCCGGCGGTACCGACCAAACCGTGAAGGAAATCCAGGCACTTGGACGAACGGCTTACGGTGTGGAAGCGGACTTAGGCGACCGGGAATCGGTGGCGCAACTGGTGCAACAAGCCCTCCAACTGGCAGGCAATATCGATATTTTGGTCAATAATGGCGGAACCATCGCCCGCTATCCGGCCATTGATTACCCGGAAGATGAATGGGACCGGGTGTTAGAAGTAAACCTGACCTCCGCATTTCGGCTATCACAACTAGTAGGCAAACAGATGATTGAAAGAGGCAGCGGCAAAATCATCAACATTGCTTCGATGCTATCCTATTCTGGTGGTATCACTGTACCTGCCTATACTGCCAGCAAACACGGCATTGCCGGTATTACCAAAGCACTGGCCAACGAGTGGGCACAATACAATATTCAGATTAATGCGGTAGCCCCTGGCTACATGAAAACGGACAATACCCAATTACTGCAAAATAACCCCGAACGAGCCAAAGCGATTGAGGCACGTATACCTGCCGGCAGATGGGGCGAGGCCGAAGATGTGGTGGGGGCGGTCATATTTTTAGCGTCCAATGCCAGCAACTACATCAACGGAAATATCATCAATGTAGATGGTGGATGGATGGCTCGGTAATAGAAGAAAGGTGCTTCAGCGGCAATAGGCACTACAAAAAAAAGAACCACTGAAATCAGTGGCCCATTTTATGATGGTGTTCAGCGACCTTTCGGAGCTTGCACCTTACCTTTTTCTAAACAAAACCAATCAATCAATTATTCATTCAAAAAATCTGTATTTAAGGTTAGTCAATAAAAACGCTTCTAGTTTATCGGCACCGTACACCAGCTTCAGCGCCGCCTTGTTCAGTAGACCCTCCCAACCAACTTTATATTTTTTCTACCTGGTACTTGACGCTAGCGTATTCGTTCCCTTGCGAAATAAGGCCATAACGCATGCCCATTTCGTCTACCTTCTTATCAAACGTCCCGCGGACGTAGAGTAACTGCGCATGTTCACTTTCGTTGATGGTGCGGGCAGCCAGGTTCAGGACAATGTCCGAGGCTACCCCGATCAGGCTGGAAGAAGGGGGAGCAACCCTGGCTACATTCACCAGAATATCGCGCACGCTGATGCATTTCGGTGCAGTCATTATTTTATTCCAAAGCTTGCGAACCTCGTGCAGTCCCTCTCTCGCCTCAATAATTAGAATCCGATAGTCCAGAAAGCTCGGACGGGTATCCGCCGCATGGCTGTATGCCAGTAGCCCACAAGGCGCCAAGGGTAAGAACTGGTTAGGTTGTATATGCTTATAAGAGGCAATCCGCAATTTGATTGGCTCAGTAGAACGGTTATCTGTTACTACGGTTACCAAAAATATTTCCGTGGGTTTCTCCAGCATTTTCGTCTGGGTAATCAATACTTCTTTCACAGCCAGTTGTGTGCTTCTAAGCATCACAGGCGGCCTACCACCGGGATATTTCAGGGTGGAAATATCAGCCATTTCACCCCAGGAATCATTTCTGAAACTAGCAGAAGGATTGAATGATATGTCAGGTACAAGCATAGCTTTTTCTGTTTTAGAATAATTTACTTTCTGTTCTTGTCATATAAATTTTACTAACACTTAAAGTTACTACCTGTAATTTAAAAAAA
>JAZKGK010000150.1:0-4636 GCA_040385915.1 Bacteroidota bacterium | reverse complement strand
CGCCCGCATCCGGTATTGCAGATCGACCCGGTCATCAGCGAAGCCTACCAGAAACAAGGTTACTATCACCGCAACATTATCTTTGAAAATAACACCATCAAGACCTTTGACTCGCCGATTATTTCTGCCCTCTCAGTGGATGGGCTGAAAATACGGAACAACAAAATCATCCGGACAACCACCTTTATCCCACACTTTCCCCGAAATCCGTCCTTTCAACTCCAGCATTGCAAAAACCTGCTGATTGAGGGCAATGCCTACGAAGGCACTGGCATACCGGCCAGCATTGTGCTAAAGGATTGCGATACACCAACGGTCAAAATTGTGGCGCAAAAGGGATTCGTAGCTCAAAGCGGCGAATAATTTACCAATCTCACAGGAAGCCCATTCTTAGCTAGGCGCATCGGTCTTCCGGCAGGCAATCCGAAAACCAGTAATTTGCAATTCCCTTACCCAATTTAAATAATCTACTTCATCAACTCTAAAACAATTATTCCAATGGTAAGAAGTACGTGTTTACAATTTTTGTTTCTGTTAAGTGCCTTTTTATCAGGGATATGCCCTGGAACTGCACAAATGTATGACCCAAATACATACCAATCGACAGACCCCACCTTTCCGGTCACCTATTCGGATACGCAGAAGGCGCAACAGCGAACGGCTGGCACAAGTATGATGGATTTACTGATGAATGCCGCCAATTCCGGACAAGGAAGCTTTACCATTGCGCCGGGTGTATACCGGATTAAAGGAGGAGTATACAAACTGAGTATCAATAATTTTACGATCAATTGCGCGGGCGTGGAAGTCTGGACTGAGTACGATCCAACCCTTAACAGTATGCAATGGCTTCAGTTGAACAATTGTACCAATATAAAAATTATTGGCCCCATTACGTTCGATTCCGAAAAGCTTCAATTTATCCAATGCACCATCACCGATTGGAACGCGACCAATGGAACCTTGGATGTACAAGTCAACCCAGGTTACGATGCTAACTTTACCTATGTCTATGATCGGCTCCATATTTTCAACAATGGCATGTTCCATTACAATCTGAAAGGAGAAAATGTGACTCGTCCCTTTCTGATCTCCCACACCAATTATGATCCCGCCGACAACACCAAAAAACGGCTTACGCTTTCTACCGAATTCAGCAATTATTTCGCTTCTGGAGAGTCTAGTCAGCTTAAGAAGGGAGACTTGCTGCTCATCCGTAATAACATCAACAGTTGGGAGTTACAGCCAGTAGGAATGAATGGCTGCCGTGATATTGAAGTGAATGGTATATCGTGCTACTATGGACCGCTGTGGGTTGGTGGATGGAGCTTCGGGAAATTCAGCAATATCAATTGCTCCAATTATCGCCGTCCGGGAAGTAATCGTTTGGGCGGCAGCGAGGAACCGGGCAATATGGATTACGTCAATGAGCTGGTCTATGATGGCTGCAAATCCGGCCCTGGCCAAGACGATGGCGTCAATGCGCTTCGGAAGATGGATTGGGCGATCAAGCAAAAAAGCCCCCGCGAAGTATATCTGCACATTCAACCAGCCGTTGGCGAAGAAATCTCTTTTTATGCGGGCGATGACTGGACACCACAAGGAACGGCGAAAGCAACCAATACGGGCATATTGCTAACCGATGAAGCCTTGCGGACGCAGCTAATTACCCAGTTTAATGCGTATCAACAAGTACACGATTATCGCTGGAGACTGGATGCTAACCAGGAAATCTGGGTGGTGACGCTGGACAAGGATATGATGATCCGGGATTATTCCTTCTGTGATCGGGCTGGCAACCGTATGCAAAAAATCACCGCTCGTAACTGCTATTTTGCGGATATGAATGTGCCTCATTTACTCTTTCGGGGAGTTCAGGAAGTTTTAATCGAAAATAACCTGCTTGAACGCGGAAGAGAGAGCGCAATTTATATGGGTCCCAGCCGGTATTGGTGGGAAGGGCCATTGGCTCAAAACATAACCATCCGGAATAATCAAATCAACTACCCTTCTTACAATTATGGCAGGACTGTGGGCAAATCGTCACAGAGTGCGATATACGTGGGTTTAGATGGTGATTTTTCGGCCAAAGTTATCAGAAATGTTTCGATCACCGGGAATGTTATTCGCCATGCCACGGTAAATCCCATTTGCGTAAAAAACGTTATTGGAGCGACCATTAGCAACAATACATTTATCTCTCCTGAACCAGTGAATGAGAATGTCGCGATCTATGGAGATCGAGTCCATGCGGGTATTTTCATAGCTGCGAGTAGTAACGTAACGATTTCAGGCAACTCGCTTCAATATCCCACTCAGTATACAACCAATTTGGTACAAGTAGGCCCCTATATGGATTACACCAATGCGACCGGCTCCGACCTACCTCCTGCCCCCACCAATTTTTTAGATTATACCTATTATGAAAATGTACCCGAACCTGCCGGTTCTGCTATGCCTGCGTTTAGTCAGTTAACGCCAAAATCAACCGGGCAAACATCCAATTTTAACATCCAAATGGCAACCGTACTCAGCAATTTTGGCGTGGTATTTACCGGCTACATCAAAATACCGACCACTGGAGCCTATACGTTCTATACCAATAGCGATGACAAATGCGAGCTCTACCTAGATGGCAACAAGGTTGTAACAGCGGGGCCGTATGGACAAGAGCATTCGGGTAGTGTTACACTAACCGCAGGTTTTCATCCCCTCAGAATGGAGTACTACCAGGGCGTGGGCGGCAGATATATTGAAGCAAGCTGGGCGGGACCAGGCATTGCCAAACAACCGATTCCTACCGCTGTACTCTTTCGATCCACTACGATACCTCCCGCCTCCGGGCTTACCGGTAATTATTACAACGGACAGAATTTTGAAACGCCTGTCTTAACCAGGATAGATCCGAATGTCCAGTTTAATTGGAATTTAGGTGCGCCAGCGTCCACTATTAATCCTGATAACTTTTCGGTGCGGTGGACAGGGCAGATCCAGCCTGAATTTTCAGAAACCTATACCTTCTTTGTTAACTCAGACAATGGTCGTCGTCTTTGGGTGAACGATCAATTAATCATTGACAAATGGCTTAACGATTGGAACATACCCTATAGCGGCACCATTGCGCTTGTTGCAGGCCAGAAGTACAATATCAAACTAGAGTATTTTGAAGGCACTGGCGGAGCCAGTTGTTACCTGGATTGGCAAAGTGCCAGCCGAGCAAGGCAAGCGGTTCCCGCAGCAAGGCTGTTTCCGACCATGACAAGTACCCCAACACAAACGCCATACGCAGGGGTCATCAATCTGCCGGGAACAGTTGAGGCCGAAAATTACGACACTGGTGGCGAAGGAGTAGCCTATCACGATACCGAAGCGGCTAACCGCAGTAGTACTATGCGAACGGATGGCGTAGATATTGAAGGCTGTAGCGAAGGCGGCTACAATGTAGATTGGTCTGATAACGGCGAATGGCTGGAATATACGGTCAATGTAGCCACGGCTGGAAGCTATATGCTCTCTACCCGGGTGTCTTCTCCTGTCGGTGGCAGCTTTCACATCGAGATGAATGGCGTGAATGTAACCGGCACGCTGACCGTTCCCGTTACTGGTGGCTGGCAGACTTGGATCAACGTAAACAAAACTGTCACCCTGGCTGCTGGTCAGCAGGTCATGCGCTTTGTCATCGATCAGAAAGAGTTTAACATCAACAAGTTTATTATCGCACCGGCTACCAATCTGCCACTAGAAGCCGAATCAGCCGCTGTGGTAGGAGCCATTAAAACCCAGACCTACGCGGGCTATACCGGCAGTGGTTATGTAGACTATGGAGCCGCCAGCGGAGAATCCATTACCTGGACCGCCAATGTAGTCAGTGCGGGAAGCTATATCCTCACCTTCCGCTATGCCAGCATCTCGGCCCGCCCTTTACAACTGATGGTCAACGGAAGCGTACTCGTCGCCAGCCGGGCCTTTCCCTCCACTGGCTCCTGGACCAATTGGCAAACCGTCACCAATACCGTCAATCTGAACGCGGGCAACAACACCATCAAGTTGACGTCTATCGGTTCGAGTGGTGGCAATATCGATCATCTGAAAATCGCCCCGGCCTCTGGTGCCCGCTTAGCCTCAGAAGAAACCGCAGCCTTATCAAAAGCGACCCTGTATCCCAACCCATCCGATCAAGAAGTCCAGATAGCGTGGGCTGCGTCGGCAACAGAAGCAGTAACGATCACAATAGTAAGTGCCAAAGGCGAAACAGTTTCCAAACAATCATTTGCCGCAGGCGCACCTTTGCTTCTTAAAACAGCCGTATTAAAACCGGGCGTCTATATTGTCACCCTACAAAGCCGGAAGGAAGTAGTAAAGGAAAAATTGGTCATCAGCCGCTAACAACGAATGGCTTATAGAAGCCGATAGGTCTGGAAATCTTACTGTTGTGGCTGGAATTCGCATCTGCCACAACAGTAAGATTTAGCTTTCACTTCCTGGTTTTGCGTTAAGAAATTTAAGACGGTCAACACGCCTGGTCTTAGCGTCCGCTCAATGCTGTCAACTTAAGGATAAAAAGGTACTTTCTTCTTCTCTGTTGTCATCCTGAGTGGCGCCCGCAATGGAATTGGAAGGAACTTGTTATGGGGTT
>JAZKGK010000149.1:0-25322 GCA_040385915.1 Bacteroidota bacterium | reverse complement strand
CTTGTCGGTTGATAAGCTCCAGACCACCCACAGTAAACTCCTGGGGAAATTATTCGTCTACTATTTTGGAGCTGGTGCTGCGGCGACTTCCCTGATATAGCTCGTACTTAAGCAGGCGGCAGTCAATAGGGCCATTGTACATGGGTATTTTCCGTGAAGTCTTTAGGCCTACACTTTTGGCTGCTGTCAAATTGCCCGTGAAAAGGTAGGCATCGAAGCCTTGAAAGCTGGTCTTGAGTGTATCGCCGATTGCCTGGTAAAGAGCCGCCATCTCGGCTTCCTGCCCCACCCGTTCCCCATAGGGCGGATTCATCAGTACAATCCCGGCTTCTCCTGCCGGCGCTTTGGCGTTTCGAACGTCGCCAACGGACAGACGCACGTAGTCGTCCAGGTTTGCCGCTGCCACATTCTGCCTAGCCATCTCCACGGCTTCGGGCGAAATATCCGATCCGCTGATATAAGCCTGTGGCTCATCCAAACGAGCACTGTTGGCGTCGATTTTAAGCGATTCCCAAAGCGCGCGATCAAAGTCGGGCCAGTTTTCAAAGCTAAACTTATGGGGGTGATAAAGACCGGGAGCAATGCGCTGGGCAATCAGGGCGGCCTCCGTTAACAGGGTGCCTGAACCGCACATCAGATCAATTAAGGGCTTACGTCCGTCCCAACCAGTGAGCAGCAACAGGCCAGCGGCCAATACTTCGTTGATAGAGGCAGCGTGGAACTGGGTCCGGTAGCCACGGCGGTGAAGAGAAGTTCCCGCCGCATCCAGCGAAAGAGTTACCTCATTGTCCAGCATATGCAGGTGCAGGCTAATATCAGGCTGCTGAACGTCTACGTTGGGGCGCTTTCCGGTACGGTCTCGAAACTGATCGACAATGGCGTCTTTGGTCAGCTGCGCTACGAACAGGGAGTGCTCGAAGGTGGAACGATTGACCACGGACGTGATGGCGAAAGTTTGGTCCGACCCGATGTACTTCTGCCAGTCAATCCGGCCAACCTGCCGGTAGAGATCCTTTTCGTCTTTCGCGTAGAAGCTGGTGAATGGCTTGAGTATGCGCATGGCCGTGCGACACCAGAGAGTAGCTTCGTAAAGCAGTTGCTTGTTTCCGGTAAATTCCACGGCTCGACTGCCAATTTTATCAATGACAGCGCCCAACAGAGACAACTCCTCGGCCAGTATTTTCTCCAGGCCAAACTGGGTAGTGGCCGTCATCTGAAAGGGAGCATCGCGTTGGTTAAGGGACATAGGGTAACAGTTATACTAGGATTGATATGATTGGTAAAACAGGCCTCTCATTAGCTAATAATGGTGTGAGGTCACCCGGTGGCGTTCCTCTTTATTATTTAGCCTAAGTTGTCAAAGGTCGGAAAATCCTTCCTTATTCATCAAAAGAGAAAGGACATTCTTTTTGTATACAAGATTTTAAGGGCTTTAGTGCTGTTCATTAAAGTTTACGTACCTTAGAGCCACACAAACCAAAAAAACAACCTAATCATTTATAAAAGAGCATATTACACAGAAAGACAAGCCCTCGGATTTCATGACCATTAGGATAAAACCAGCCTAATTTCCCCTAAAATTCCATAGGTTTCCTATCCGTAAACAATGCATTGATTTTGCCTTCCCTACTTACTACCATAACAGACATCTATTATCTTTTTTATGAAAGAACAAACCTCCCAAATTTTAAAGAAGAACAAGAAAGTCATCCTTGAAATATGGATGAAAAGGCAAGCCAATGACCCAACCCTCCGCGAAGACCTTATTTCTAATCAGGGGCTTAGGGTGCAATCAGAAGAATTGCTTTCGGCGGTTTTGCAGGTGATCGGAAACGAAAACATGGAAAGCTCGCGCGAGTTTGAACTGATAAAAGAGATCCTGACCGATATTTCCATCTCCCGCGCCAGTCAAGGATTTTCGCCCCGTGAGACCAGCACTTACGTCTTAAGTCTGAAAGCAGCGCTGAATGAAGTATTGGAGCGAGAGCTTTCCCATGATACAGCCTTGCTTTACAAAGAAATATACACGGTATCACAACTCATTGACAGCCTCAGTATTATTACTTTTGAAACCTACCTAAAAGGCCGAGAAGCAGTAATTTTACGGCAGACGGATGAGATTACCGAAATCTCTACGCCAGTCATTCGGGTGTGGGATGGCGTGGTAGCCTTGCCCATCATTGGCACGTTAGACAGTGCCCGTACACAAACGGTGATGGAAAATCTTTTGCAGGAAATTGTGGCATCGGGCAGCAGCATTGCCATTCTCGATATTTCGGGGGTACCCACCGTAGATTCGCTGGTAGCCCAGCACTTGATCAAGACCGTGAGTGCTACCCGATTGATGGGAGCCGAGTGTATCATTAGCGGTATTCGGGCCGAAATTGCTCAAACCATTGTGCATTTGGGTATCGACCTTTCCAACATAAAAACCAAGGCTACGCTGGCAAGTGCCCTTAAGTTGGCTTTCTCCATGCTGAATGTAGAAGTCATTAACCGAAAATAACTTAGACCCAAAACACTATTTCGAGAATGGAAAGGATACCGGTACTGAAGATGGGTCATTTCCTGCTGGTTACCATCCAGGTTGACCTCTACGACCGCCTGGCTTTGAGCCTGGAAAACGACCTAATTACCATGGTAAGCCAGACGGGAGCCAAAGGTGTACTCATTGATATATCGTCGGTGAGTATTGTCGACTCTTTTATGGGCAGGATTCTAGGCAACATCGCTTCGATGTCGCGCATTATGGATGCGGAAACAGTGGTGGTAGGCATGCAACCAGCCGTGGCGATTACCCTGGTAGAATTGGGGCTGACGCTCACGGGTGTTTTCACAGCACTGAATGTGGAAAAAGGGATGGAGCTCCTTCAAAAACAGATTAGTAAGAACCAATTCACGGGGGAAGACTTATATGATCGCTTTGACTAAGGAATCATTATTCATTGCTACCGAACAGGACGTAATACTATGTAGAAACCGCACGCGTGAATTGGCCGTGAAGGTAGGTATGAGTTTACTTAACCAAACCAAACTTCTTACGGCGGCAAGTGAATTGGTACGCAATCTGCTCAAATACGGCGGTGGCGGTACGGTTATCCTGGAAATTGTTAGCGATCAAAAAAATACAGGGCTACGCCTGACCTTTCAGGACGAAGGGCCAGGTATTGCCGACATCAAATTAGCCATGCAAGATGGCTACTCTACGGGCAAAAGCTTGGGCTTAGGGTTGCCGGGAGCCAAAAGATTGGTCAATGAATTCAACATACAAAGCGAATTGGGAAAAGGAACAACTGTGGTTATTACCCGCTGGAAAAATGGATAACCACATACACCAGCGGTTTACGCTTACGGACAGAAGTTTTGCGAGTGGGATCAGACGAGAGATTAAAAAGATAGCTGAAGGGTGTGGATTTGATTCGGTTGAAATAGGCAAGATAGACATTATTGTTACCGAACTGACTTCTAACTTGGTGAAGCACACCACTCACGGTGGCGAAATACTGGCAAAACCAGTATTGCACGAAGAAAAGGTAGGCCTGGAAATCATTTGCCTGGACAATGGGCCAGGCATGCGCAATCCTGCCCGCATGATGGAAGACGGTGTCTCGACGGCTGGTTCGATGGGAGAAGGCTTGGGTGCGATCAAACGTTTGTCGGATGACTTTGATTTGTATTCCTTGTTTAACAACGGAACGGCTCTCCTATCGCGACTATACCGGGGAGGCAAGAAAGTAGCCATACACAACCCTCAACGGAAGCTAGAATTCAGGTCAGTCATGGTAGCTTTGGCCGGAGAAACCGTCAGTGGCGATGGCTGGACTGTGTTTCAAAACAGCGACTATTGTACTATCCTGGTATTGGATGGGCTTGGACACGGCGCGGCAGCCCATGCGGCTGTCCAAAGCGCTATTGAAGCATACGATAGCAAAGCCAAACAAATACCTGCGCAGGCATTAAAGACGATTCACGATGCCATCAAAAGGTCTCGGGGAGCAGTAGGTGCCATGGCGGTTATATCCAAGCAAAATAATTCCCTTGCTTTTTGTGGGGTAGGAAACATTAGTAGCCGATTAATCAATCCGGAAAAAAACAGCAGCCTAATCCCTTATAATGGAACGCTTGGACATGCTTTACCCTCGCAACTAGTAGATTATACATTCCCCTGGAATGAGTTGTCTATGTTGATTATGCATTCGGATGGTATAGGCACCAAATGGGATTTACAGAAGTATCCCAACCTTATCAGGCACGACCCCAGTATTATTGCGGCCATGCTATATAAAGACAACCAGCGGAAAACGGATGATGCCCTCGTGATTGTGGGGAAATACGTTTGAATTTTAGCTATTAGAAGTTAGGTTGTTAGCAATTAGGTTGTTAGACAAATCAGAGAGGAATTTCCTCTGTAATACCTTCCACTAAAAACTAACGGCTAGAAACTAACCACTACTTACCTAATGGAGAAGTACTTATATACCAATATTGTCAAGTTCATTCTCCATAATGAAATGGATATTGTACTGGCGCACAAGCGTGCCCGACAATTATCAGATATGACCGGCATTGGTACGGCGGCTCATACCAAGTTTACCACGGCCATTTCTGAAATATGCCGCAATGTATTGGAATACGTAGGAGAAGGCACCATCAGCTTCAACTTGGTAGAGGAAGACGGCAAGCTTTGCCTGGAAGCGATTGTAGCCGACCGGGGGCGAGGCATTGGCAACCTGGAAGAACTATTGTCACGAACCGTACCGCTTTCGCGGGAAAAAGGCAACGGCATTTTTCATGCCCGCAAGCTGGTAGATACTTTTCTGATTGAAAGCAACAGCGAAAAAGGAACGCGGGTACTTTTACGCAAAAAGCTACCTATGACCCATTTACCTATCAATGCTACCATTGTAAAAGGCTGGCAGGAATTTTTTATTCGTGAGCATACCGTTTCTCCTTACGAGGAATTGAAACGGCAGAGTATGGAAACCCTGGACATACTGGAGTCGTTGCGAATGAAAAATATCCAGACCGAACTGCAATTGGATGAAATTAAGTCGCTGAACCATGAAGTAACCGGACTACTAGCCGAACGGCAGGAGCGCAATGAGCTTCTACAAAAGATGAACCTTGAATTAGAGGATTTTGCTCACACGGTTTCCCACGATCTCAAAGCGCCCTTATACAATATGGAAGCCATTTGCACCCGAATGGCGAAGATTTTCCTGAAGCCTGAGAATGAAGCACAGCTATTTTTGTTTGAGATGCTCAAATCCCAGATCACCAGAATGGATAAGTTGATTACGGGTATCCTATCCTATTCTAAATCAGGACGACAGCAAGTAGAAAAACAGCGGGTGGATGTAGCAGCATTGGTAGCCGAAGTAATTGCGTCGCTGGTTGTCCCGCAGGGGTTTGAGGTACAGACAATTACCCCCATGCCTACACTTATGGCAGAGGAAATATATCTGCAACAGATATTCAGCAACTTTATCAGCAATGCGATTAAGTACCACGACCGCCTAACCGGCACTATTCAAATCAGTTGCCAGCAAGCGGGAGCCTTTTACCAGTTTTCTGTATCCGATGATGGCCCTGGCATTTTGCCCCAATTCCAGAAGAAGATATTTAAAATATTCTATTCCATCAATCCCTCTGCCAATACAAACAGTACTGGCCTTGGTCTGTCCATTATCCGGCGAATTACCGAAGAAAAAGGCGGAAGTGCTTGGGTCGATTCACAAGGCAGAGGCTCTACATTCCACTTCACCTGGCCGAAAGGCTAATATCCCATTAGGCATTCCCCGTAGCTTCTGCGTCCCCTTTTTATTTAACATCTAAATTATTATAAGTATAAAGTTATAATACTTATTTTTACAAAAGATCGTTTTTTGCATCCATTTAACTGTATTTATTATACAACAACGCTACAATCCCTTGATGACATCCAAACCTGTGCTTTTACTGATACTTATAGTAGGTATCAGTAGATTATCTTTTGCCCAATTCGAAGGTATTTCTACTCCTCTCCCTGATCTGCAATATAGTTCGGCGGCCTTTGGTGATTATGACAATGATAATGATTTAGATATCCTTCTATGTGGATCACCAGATGGTAATGCTTCTAGTACCACCACCAAAATATTCCGAAATAGAGGGGATGGAACATTTGAAGATAGCGGCATATCTAACCTAGAGAACTTAGCTTATGGGCCTTGTGCTTGGGGTGATTACGATAACGACGGATATTTAGACATCATTATATCGGGCTATAAAGTAGGAGGTTCTTTCCAAACAAAAATTTATCATAACAATGGTAATGGAACTTTTGTAGATAGTGGAATAACTAACATAGAAGGCCTGTGGGATGGATCTGTTGAATGGGGCGATTATGATAATGATGGGGACTTAGATATATTATTGGTCGGCAGTGTAAGTACCGAGCCTCATACCAGTATCTATCAAAATAAAGGAAATAGTCTGTTTACCAAAGTGCAGATTGAATTACCTCTGATAGGGCAAGGCGGTGCTAAATGGGGCGATTATGATAATGATGGGGACTTAGATATATTATTGGTCGGCTATGCTCAGGGTTATATTTATCAGAATAATGGCAATGGCAAGTTTACGGATAGTAAAATTAACACACTTAAGGGTTTCGCTCTATGTTCAATCGCTTGGGGTGACTATGACAAGGATGGATATATAGACATTGCATTGACCGGTGTTAACAGTTCAGGAAAAAATGTCATCAAAATATTTCATAATACCCAAAATGGATCCTTTATAGATAGCGACATTACCCTGGATGGCACCAGGTATAGTGACATTGCTTGGGGCGATTATGACAATGATGGATACCTGGATTTGATCATTATGGGAAGTACTTATAAAAAAGATACGCAAGACGAGATCCCCTTCACTCAATTGTATCAAAATCAGAAAAACGGGCAATTTAAGCCCATTTCAACGGATCTCACCAGCCTTACTTTTGGAGATGTAATTTGGGGAGATTTGGATAATGACAAAGACTTAGACCTACTACTTACAGGTATCATCGAGAACGGAAACGGTTTTACAAAAGTATTTCGAAATACAACTGTGGCCGCCAATCAGGCGCCTGCTGCCCCTACCAATCTAATTGCCAGTGAAACTGCCCAGGGCATAAAGCTTAGCTGGACAAAATCGACTGATGCTCAGACACTTCTAAATGGAATTACCTATAACGTTTCTATTGGTACTACACCTCAGGGCGGAGATATCCTGAATTCTCAGGCCAATACCGCAAATGGATTCCTCAAAATAGCAGATGCGGGAAATGCAGGCCAACTAAATCAGTATTTAATTAAAAACTTGCCCAATGGGACTTATTACTGGGGGGTGCAAGCAGTGGATAATTCCTTTATAGGGTCTCCCTTTAGCAATGGTGGCAGTTTTACAGTAGTAGATAAGACTCCGCCTCTAATTAATCAGCGGTATCCGGCCTCTAATGATATCGAAGCTGCCTTTAGTGATTCATTGGTCATAGACTTTTCTGAAGATGTGGTTATCAACAAGGGAGTAATCACTATATATGAACAGGGGGCTCCGTCTGTCTTTCAGACGATTGATGTTCAATCAGTCCTGATCAGTGGTAATGGCACTTCCAGAATCACTATCCGTCCTAATACCTTTAATATTGGGAAAAAATATTATGTCGTGATTGAACCAGGCACCTTTAAGGATAAAGCCGGGAATGATTTCCAAGGCATAACCGAGACGTCTACTTGGAGTTTCACCACCCCTATTTTTACCAGAATAGCTGCTTCTTTTACGGGAGCATATTATAGTGATACGCAGTGGGGCGATTATGATAATGATGGAGACCTGGATTTTATAGTTTCTGGCACCTCGCCGCAGGGACCAGCACTGACTAAAATTTACTCCAACAAGGGGAATGACTCCTTTGAGGATTCAGAAGTAAATCTGCCTGGTTTGAACGGTGCATCACCAGCCTGGGGCGATTATGATTTGGATGGAGATCTGGATATTTTACTCGTGGGACATGAGGTCAATACTGCTTCCATTAAACTGTATGACAATAAAGGGAATGGAATTTTTTCAGAAAGCTCGATCAGTCAGATAGAGGCCATTACTGGTGGTTCAGTCAAATGGGGAGACTATGACAATGATGGGGACTTGGATATTTTGCTAATGGGCACCAACGAGGCCAAAAAGGAGTACGTTACTAAGATATATATAAATAATGAAGACCATACGTTTACAGATAGCCACATTGTATTACCACGCGTAGGTATAGGAGAAGCCAAATGGGGAGACTATGATAAGGATGGAGACCTTGACTTTGTCATTATTGGTGATAGAAATATAGCTCAAATTTATCGCAATGATGGCAATAATCAGTTTACTGAAAGCGGAATACAGCTAACTGGAGGTTGGTTGGGCGATGCTTGCTGGGGAGATTACAACAACGATGGATACCTGGATCTGGTATTGACAGGATCTCCTGATGAGGGATCGATTACCAAAGTCTATAAAAACAAAGGGAATGGTTCTTTTGAAGAAGAAACCAATGCAAAACTCACTGCTGTCAGTGATGGCACTGTTGAATGGGGTGACTATGACAATGATGGCAAATTAGATATTCTTATATCGGGTTATAGTAAATCACATGCCTTTACTCAAATATACAGAAATACGGGAAGCGGTGCTTTTGAAAGCAAAGGGATTAGCCAGTTGAAAGTAGGCACGGGGCGCCTGCAATGGGGAGACTACGATAATGATGGGGACTTAGATATCCTACTAACAGGCAAGGCAACTATAGGTGGCCATACGGTCATTTATAAAAATGAAACAGCGCAGGCGAACACAGCGCCAACCGCCCCAACGAATCTTAAAAGTAAAATAGTGGGTAAAGATTTAATTTTATCCTGGGACAAAAGTGCAGATAAGGAAACGCCTCCCATCAGCCTTACTTATAATGTTTCTCTCAGGAAAGGCGCACAAGCAATTGCCGCTACTCATGCGTTAAACAATGGGTTTCGACTGGTTGTGGAGGCTGGGAATGCCAATTCAAATTTTTATATAATCAAAAACATTCCCTTAGGAGACTACCAATGGAGCGTCCAATCGATAGATGGAGCCTACGCTGGGTCTGCTTTTTCTGCTGAATCAAATGTATCCATTAAGCTTTATCCTCCATCAAATCTGAAAAGTACGTTGACTGCTGATTCTGTAGCCTATGTAACATGGGTGGATAATTCTACGAATGAATCAGGCTTTGTCGTTGAACGGTCGCTAACCAAAGATTTCGCCAATCCGGTTTCCTTCCAGGTTTCTCTCAATAATGCCTATTACCAGGACAAAGGATTAAAGAGTAATACTAATTATTACTACCGAGCTAAAGCAAACCTAGGTGCTTTAGAATCTTTCTACAGTAATATAGACAGTGTCAAAACGCCTATTATTACCGCAGTGGAAAGTGAGTTAAAATCTACTGTTTTCGTGTTCCCCAATCCAGCAATAGATAAGTTGGTGATACGGGTGGTTAACCCCGTGAAAGGCAACACAATAATCTATATGACTAATATATGGGGGACTAAGGTGCTGTCCTTACAGAGGAACAAACAAGCCGAGTTGCTTCAGGAAACGATCAACTTGGATACTATTGCCGCCGGATTGTATATACTGGAAGTAATACAGGGCAATCAGAAAGAGAGAATAAAGATCATTAAACTATAGAACAGCACCATATTATCAATGACAGCAAACCCGGCGAGCTATTCAGTTCTCGCCGGGTTTGCTGTTAAATATCCCCAGACTGAATTCCTCAACCCATTTTGATACTCCAGCCTTTCTTATAGCAATACAAGCTACTAGCTACTTACTTACACACAAAATTAACTACCTAGAAACCTATTCCACCGTTGCCAAGCTCCCTGCCAAACACTTACGCAAAATAATTCTTTCCTGAATCCCCAGGTAACGTAGTAAAATTGGTTCTTTATTGCATTATTTGCGCGTACGCTTATTCAACACCTAAAACCCAACAATCTATGTTCTCATCCTTTGCTTCGCTGCGAAGACTAAGCAGCCTTTTGCTCCTTGCCACCTCCATCCTCTCCAGTTGTTCCAAGAAGGAAGCCATCGTCGAGCCCGACATTCCCAATGCCAACATAGCCCCACGGGTAGGTGTGGCTGGAATTGCTGGTGCGAACTGGGCCGATGCCCGCGACAACTTTGTGGACGGCTGGGTAATTCCGTCTGGTCTTACCGCTTCTGACTCTTACGCCACTGTCCAGGCAAAGGCCGACAAAGTATTGGCGGGTTTTCAGACTGCCCAAATCAATACGGTTCGGCTTCCCATCAACCCGCCTAGTGTGCTGGAATCTTGGTGGGGCAGCTATAACGGCGCTATTGACAAAGCCGTTAGCCGGAATATGAATGTCATTCTGGCCGTTTGGGAAGCAGGCAGCGCCCGCGATGGCCGGGTGGATGACTTGAACCAATTCTGGTCGATGTGGCAAACGGTTATGAATCGATACAGAAACAACCCGCGGGTTTACTTTGAGGTATTCAACGAGCCACACGGGTATAATCTATCCGACTTGACCAACCTGTATGCCGAATTTCTTTCCCGATACCCCAGCGTACCCCGGAACCGAATCCTGCTAGGTGGCACTGGCTATTCGCAGAACGTTACACAGATTGGCGCTGACGGTAGACTGGCAAACTGTTTATTAGCCATTCACGACTACTCCTTTTTTGCCAATGACGGTATTAAAACTGCGCTGGACTGGGAAAACCGAATTAAAGGCAACATTGGAGCCTACGCAAACCGCACCGTATTCACGGAGTTTGGAGCACCGATGACCAACGGAAAGAATTACACCGGCCCGATCAATGCAGATGCAGAAACGGCGTTTATCCAAGGCATTAGCAACGCATGCCGCGACCTGGGAATCGCAAGTGTGTATTGGCCAGGGGTACGGGACAATGATTTTTACGCGCTGTACACTTTCAACGGCACAACGATGACGCTCACTAACCCCTCTGGTCTAAGCCGGTTGCAATACGGTTGGAGCATTGGAAAAGGAGGCACGGATACTTTTTACCCAGGAGCCTATTACCGAATTATCAATCGGCACAGTGGCCGACTAGCAGATGTCAATGGGCAATCGACAGTTGATGGCGGCTCCCTCATTCAATGGCCCGCTACTGGCGGCAACAACCAGCAGTGGCAGATCCTGAGCAATGGAGATGGCTTCTACCGCATTATTAATCGGAACAGCGGGAAAGCCCTGGAAGTCCCTGGTTATTCCGTCACCAATGGACAAACCATCGATCAGTGGGTCTATAACGGAGGAAACAACCAACATTGGCAAATTCTGGATAACGGTGGAGACTACTACCGTATTATCAACCGGCATAGTGGCCAAGCACTGGAAGTCCCTGGCTATTCCGTAACAGACGCAACCAACCTTACCCAGTGGCCATTCAACGGCGGCAACAATCAGCAGTGGCAACTATTGCAGCAATAATATATCCAGCCGCTTGGGGTCATTAGTCGTACAGGGCAATCGTTGCCATCACTTGAAGTGGTGGCAACGATTGCCCTGAATGCTTATAGACGTACTCAAGGCAGTTTCTGCTTCGTAGCGGAGGATTTAAATCCTCCGCTACGAAGCACATCTTTTCAACCACTTATTTGCATTACTATCAAGCTAGCTTAGAAGTCGCTTCTTTGCAACGCATCGACTAGCATAGTGGATGGAATAAGGGAATGAACGGCGGCCCAGCCCCTTGATTGTATATCTTTTAAAACCTCTGCATTGACTATGGTTTCCCAAAAGGATTGTCCTAATAGCGCGGCTGATCGCCGGGGATTGTCGGGATTTAGTACCAGCTTGGGTGATTGTACACTTTTTTTATTGCTCAGAATCTGGCTGTGGGTACCGAACGACCATTGGGAATAGAAACGGATATGCTTTTCCTGATCATTCCTAGCCCAGTTAAGTGCTGCTGCAATGCAACTATCACCAATGCCCTGCGGTGGATCGAAGAAGTAAACTTCCTTCAATACGTCTTTGCAAAAGCTAGCCTGCGTTTTATTAATCAGGTTCGCTAATAAGTTATTGGACGAACTAAAGGCGCCCATCGCTACCCGAAAATTATCGGGCGAAGGCAGTGCGCCGTTCATAGCTACTTGCTGGGTAAAAAACCACTTAATCTCTCCTAACAGGGTTAGAATTTTATCTGGTTGGTTAAAGTCTCCTACGTTGATATTGTCGTTGGGGTGGAAGATTGGCAACACGATAGCCACATCTTTCCCGCTTAAACCAACCTGGTAATTAAGCCCTAGGCTGTACGCTGTATTGAATTCCCGGTCAGTATAATTCAAATACTTCCAAAATACGTGGAAAAGGAAATCCCAGCCATAGGGATAAAATTGGTTATCCTCAGGGCTTTTCAGGTTGCTGGCCGCCGTGTAATAACCACTCGATACTGCCTGACCCAAGGTAGGATGGAAGTAAATAAGAAAAGGCGTTTTTTCCTGTTCCAGCAGACTTTTGGGAAAGCTAACAGCCAGCAATTTGGGGTGAACATCTCCACTGCGTTCCAATACTACCTGGAAAGCATCTGCGCCAGTGAAATCAGCCAACTCGTGAATGATCCGAAATTCATTGGGGTCACTGGTGGCCTGGGCGGTAAGCTTGCTTACTGCCGACAGTGGCCGCGAGTCCCAACTATCGAGTATCGGGATGTTATTGTCTTCACAGCCCAATAATAAAGCCTGCCAGGTACTTTTATCCGCGTCATCGGGCAAGGCGGCCATTTTTTCCTGTAGCAAAGCGCCCACGTCAAAGGCACGGTTGGCAGTGCCGGGGCGTTGGTTGCCGCCTGGTACAAGATTTATTTCGCGCAACACCCGATCGGTAACATCGCTCAATGGACTGAGCGATGCAGGCGGACTAGTGGGTGCTTGGCCTTGGCTGCTAGCATCAGCACTCGCTCCCGTATTGTTTCCCTCGGCTGAAGAGTCACTCTCTGGGTTGGTATTGCCTACCGGCTGGCCCTGTACCTCAATCGTTTCCTCCTGATTAGTGTCACCTTCTCCTGCTGAATCGGTTGGCTCTTCGGTAACAATAACAGCGCCTTCTGAAGCGGACCAGGTAATTTTCCCGAATTGAAACTCATTCATTCGCCCATCTGAAGAGGCAGGATTATTGATCTCATCGGAAACAGGATAGCCAATGGAACCGTTGTCTACGCCACCATCCTCTTCGTATTTAGCCAAAATTTCCCCGTGTAATTCAAAGGCTCCCAGGGCAGGATGGTAGATGATGGTGGCATGTTCGAACCGTTCCATACTTCCTCCTTCGCGGACGGACACTTCGCTACCGAGGGAAGCACCCACGTCGAAACCATTCTCCAGTAAAGTTTGCGCTTTTTGCCTGATGGGCGTCATGGCCTCATCCGCTTCGGAGAAACTGCTTTCTTCACTGTCATCGGCTGAACCACCCGCCTCTTCAGAAGCGCCCGAGCCAGTATCAATATCTCCAGACGTATCTGAAGAAGTGTCCGAACTTCCCTCGGTGGTATCTTCAAAAGAGCCGGAATCGGCATCCGTGTCTGCCCCAGAAACCTCGAAGTTGTCGTATGAAGTAGCCGCTCCCGAATGAGGCAGAGGCTCGCCATTTACCAATAATTGCGCTTTCAGGTTATAGTGCTGGCCTTTTTGCAAGGCAGGAAGCGTTACATTCGCTCCCCCATCCACTTGGTTAGCCGGAATAGACTGCCCATCGTAGGTCATTTCTACCGGCGAAAAATCATCTTCGGTTGTAAAAAAGCCATCGGGTTCTAACCGAACCTGCACAGTAAAATCAGTGGAAAGTGTACTGCCTACATTGAACACTTGCATATTGACTTGATAACTAACCCCCTCGTGCAAAATGGTTTCGCAGGTATTTCCTCCATCTTCGGAGAAACAAAAGTTCATTCGTGTTCCATTGTCAAAGGCATAGTCTTGAAAGACCAGATCAGTAGAAGCCGGAACATCGGATTCTTCCTGGCCTAGGGGAGCATTTTCCCCGGCGGCTTCGTCCTCGAAGGGAGAAAAGAAGGGATGGCTTTTCATGGAAAGTAGTTGTTTGAACTGTTAGACAAGATTTTCAGGTTTTAGAATATCCGCAGTGATGAAAATACGGGCATTATCACCGAAATTTTGAGTAAAAAGCCTGGTCTTCTGGGCAGGCTTATCGGTGTATTGAATGCTTACCGAATAATTCAAGGTCTTTTCCCCTTCCACAGCATCATAGCTCAGCGGATAAGTAAGGATAAAAGGAGCTTCATCGCCTGCGACGAAAACACCTTCTACGGGTGTAATCGTTTTGGTAAGGGGTTCTGGCATTTGCTGAAGATTGCCCAGAAAATCGACAGCCATATTCACTTGCAGGGCCGTTACGTTGTGCAAGGCGGCATCGAAACTGGTGACCGAAATAGGAATTCGGACAGTGCGCAAATCCATGTTCAATCGTATCTCTTGCAATCGCTCATCGTCTTCCAGAATGTCGTACTGAGCAGCGACCTGTTTGAATGGTTGAATGCTGGCCAAAAGATCGGCTAATTCATTTTGTAAATTAAAAATGGCTTCTTGCTTGGCTGGAATATCCAAGGCATTGGGCAAATCACAGAAAGAAAAACCCTTTTCCCCGTTAGTATAAAAGAGCAAGCCCTTCACCTGAATAGGGTCATACGCATGGTTCCTAATCACTAGTTCGTCCTTCTCGTCGTTGAGCTGGAGTTTAGTCACATCACCTATGGTTTTCTTGAGGTGAATTTTAAGCAAGGACGCCTGCTTATTCTGACGGTCAATTTCGTATTGCAATGCCAAGCCGAGGCTCATCGCTTGGGAATCGCTTATTTGCGCCAGGTTAATGAGCGATTGCGGAAACTTGCCTTCCTTGGATTGAAAACTTAGTTTGAACCCGGTTGCCCCTTGGGTAATGTCAAATACGCCTGAACTGTCCTCTTCAAAGTTTTTGATGTAGTTAATACCTAGCTCATACGGACATTTAAATTCGGGCGTAATGCCCAAATCCTCCATAATAACCTGCTTCAGCAACTGCAACTCCATCGGAGTTAGGTTGGGTTTAAGCACCATATCCAAGCGAATGGTATTCTCTGCTTCATGACCAGGGTTTGGATTGATCAAACTCGTTAAGAGTATGTCAGGCGAATACTCGTCTGGATCATTTCTCTCTACAAACTCATCGTCATCCAGCGAGATACAATACTCATTGGGAATAACCAGGAATATCTGTGGTTGGGATATTTGCTGGAATAGCTGGGCATTGAGGGGCACGTTTCCCAAACCATTAGGCAGCAGGTAGCGTTGATAAAATATCCCGCTGGTGTATTCCATTGACCAGGGCGGGTTACAACCACATGGCTCGGCCTCCCTTCCGGTTGGCTGGTACAGGTAATTCCCTCCGCTTGAACAAGAAATTCGCTTGGAAACAGCTATATTCTCCTTGGTAAAGCTTTTACGAAACCAAATGATCCTCGTCTCAGGCAATATTCCGATAAACTCAACCATCTCTGGTCTAAAGGATGCTGACTTCAGCCTGGGGGCATGCATCTGCCGGGAAGCTTTCATGGAGTGGGAAGCCCTCATGGACTCCACAGGTATATTTCTACCTATAACGCTAGACGCCCAACCTTCAAAAGTGACCGAAAAAAGGAAAGTCACCTGCCGGTTATCATTCCGAAAATTACTTAGGTTCGCGTAAAAGAGGCGGCCATAGGAAATTTCTTCATCATCGGAGATTTGAAACACTACTTGATTGTCAGAGAGAATAGTACCGTATTGAACCGGAGTTGTCGCGGGCTTATCTACCGACCCGTAGCTAAGTGTCAATCCTATTTCCTTTACCTGAATCGAAATTTTAACAAATGACAGCTGGCTGTTGCTCTCCAGAAGGGCTTGTTTGCTGGCAACCAATTCCGGAGGCTCTACTTCTCTGTAGGTAAGGGTAGCCTTGGTGCTAAACATTGGCTCATCTTTACTCGTACGGCCATTATCGGTAATGAAAAAGAAACGTTCTTCCGGATCAACGATTTCAAAAGAAGGCAAATACCATTTGATGTTTGCGTCGAAGCGATCATCGAAAATGGTTTGCTGGGTGACATCCGATACAATAGGTAAGGGCGTCCTATCTTCTTGGGGAGGAAATGATGGCCTAGTCCTAATAGGCCGGAAGTTTATAAACCTCATCACTCTTGCAGCAGAAACCAGCGTACTAGAGGCCGCTTTCATGATGCTTGCTCCGGCAGTGGGTCTTACAGCAGCCTCAGCTGCGTGTCCCATCACTGAGGGTTCGGACTGTGTGGCGGCAATAATAGTAGCTTGTGGCGTAACGGTCTTCCTCATGACGTTAGCCAATACATTGAAATTAGACATGGCGCGATAAGTTGATGTGCAGCGTAGAAATAGGATTGGCTCAAAGGGAGGAACTGAAGAATAAGCTTCGGCTTATTCTTCAGTAAGGCAATCTCGGGGAATGAAACAAAAAATCAGGCAGTGCCGCGTTGGGGAGTCGGAGCAGCGGGTTGAGCCACAGGAGTGAGGTATTTCTCAGCCTGAGCGATCATGTCTTCGGGCATATCGGGGAAAGGTACGCTCAGCATGCCGTTGGCCGTATCCAGCTTATAATCGAGCCAATCGGGAGTACCCCACCGCAATGTCCGTTCAAAGATCGTTCTGCCGGAAAGCGCCACATCTACCCGATACTTCATTGGCCTGATATCCTCAGGCTCAGCATACCAGATATTCCAGGTTTGGCGGGTAAGGGCATTATTCCGATCAAAGACGAAGAGCTGATCTTGCATCCCATCTACCTGACAAGTGACCGTCACTTTGATGCGCGGCGTAGAGACCAACACCTCGGAGTTCTCCATTTCCATCGTCACCCCAAACTTACCAGCCGATTCGGCCCGTACTTCTACCTTGTGGTCGTCGGTAACATTCTCCAGTGTTACGATATTGGTTACCACGTTGGGGTCTTCCTGGAAAGAAACCGTTCGGATAACCTCAATTTTTTGCTCGTCATCATCGGGGATACTATCGTCCAGGTCAAACCGGAAAATATAAATACGATCTTTTGTATTAAATGTCCACGAGGCATCGGTTTCGTGTTCAGAGAGCACCCCAGTGTTTGGGTCTATGAACCTGGCAGCGGCTTTGGTTACCTTGGCCTTATTAGCCGTAATGGGATAGCCTACTTGCACACTCAGGCTATTGAGCGGATCGCCGTTAGGGTTGTCGGGGGTGCGCCAATTGGCATTGGAATGCGCCGCTACGTATACTATTTTGAAGGCATCGGCCAGAAAAATTTTGCTAAAATAGAGTTCCAGTTTTTCTGGTGTTTTGCTCACCACCTCGCGAATTTCCGTGAAATTACCGCTGGCCTGGTTCGCACGGATAACGGTTCGGTCTTCCGTTTCTTCAAAGGTGGTGTGTGCTTCAATTTCCTGATGCACGCGTTTCATGGAGAAGGACATGCCGAAATCAAAGTCGATAGAGAAAGGACCGAAGCCAAGGCCGATACGGGTCTTTTTTTCCTTCGCCTGTGCAGGATCAACTTTGGGCGGTTGCGCGTCAAAAACGGTTTTCATGCCCATATCAATAAACTTTTTGAGGATCTCTTCTTTATGATCCCGCATAA
Source organism: Bacteroidota bacterium (assembly GCA_040385915.1). Lineage (GTDB taxonomy): Bacteria > Bacteroidota > Bacteroidia > Cytophagales > ES-bin-26 > ES-bin-26. The sequence continues at coordinate 7,602 of JAZKGK010000149.1, read as the reverse complement.
ATTTTTGATCATCCTTGTCCATAAATTCTTCATCGAAATGGATACGAACCTGGATTACAGCATTCTTTTGCATATCCTCAAAAACCCGCTGGACATCAATTGCGGTAAAGATAGTTTCGGCAGAGAATTGGGACGAACAATGATCAAAAACCGATTTCCAATCGGTAGCAATCTCAATTTTGTACGCACTGGCCGCAATCTTATACTTGTAGGCATATTGTACAGTCAGTGGCGTTTTACCACCATCTAGCATAGCTCCTTGCAGGAAGGCGGCTTCTACCATTCCCATCGTTACAGTAAAGGCATTTTCACCACCGTAAGAAGTAGCCCCTTTTCCATTGCCTTGGGCATTGAACACGAAAGATTCAGGTCCTAACGCATCTTTTGCCGTTTCAGGCGTAACAATCGATAAGTCGATGTTATGCATCACAATTTCCGAATCAATGATAGTTACCGGGAGCAGACTCGGTTCTGGGGCATTATCTCCCAATCCAAAAAGCCTGTGAAAGCCAAATCTGCTTTCGTTTTTGATTTTTTCTTTCAGCTTTTGCTGCATTACAGCTATAATTTGCTCTGGAATGCGCATAGTAGTAGTAAAAGTACAAACCCCACCAGCTAAACTCGCATTGGCTGCTACTCCAGCATTGGAGTTTTCAGAAAACTCACCTTGATAGGTTAGCAGTTGAAATTTGTAATTACCATCCGGGTTGTTGGCAAGAAAAACCCGGTCCGGACAGAAGTAAAATTTCATGGGCTGGCCGGTTATTTTGAGCTCTCCGTTATTGGCGGCTGGATATACCCGAATGGAATAAGTCACATTCGAGTTTTCATCAGGCACGGATACAATTAATTCACCGCCCACATCAATGGGCATCTCGGGACGAGGTGTATTGATAGATAATGGCATAACGAAAAGGATTTAAAAGGTTAATGAAGTATAATGTGTAAATCTTTATTAATACATTAAATATAGCCTTGTAAACAGACTTTTAAAAATTTATTTACCCATAAAGTAACGCCAAAAAAAGCATATTTTTTTGATTAAATGCATCGAAACAGAGGAGACATAATTTGGATATGGATATAGCAAAAACTCGAAGTACTGCACGCGTATGGTTAGCTACTTTTCGGTTCTCAATTTAAATCCCTACTTTCACCATCTTAAATAGTTCGTTTATGCGATTCTATTGATCCTGAACATAGGTATTTTAACAGGCACGCCCCTACATTGATAACAATTATTGTTGATGTCTATACTACCCCTAGAAAAAGTCAGTGCCATTCAATTTTTAGAAGAAAAACAAACCCAAGGAAGCGGACCACTTCTAGTCATAGCCACTGATGACCAAGCATATATAGCCAAAACCTGCACCCAAACAGTGCCCAGAATAGAATTGATCAATGAAGTATTGTGCGGCTATATGCTCCGTTGTTGGCAGCTCAGCGTCCCCTATTTTAAGTTAATTGACATTGATTTTTCCCTGGTAGAGGATAAAGTAAGTATCCGATATAATCGCTCTGATTTCAATACGCCATTTTTTGCCTCGCTTCTCATCGAACCTACTATTGACTTAGAAGGATTTACTCGGGTCCTATCGGCTAATGAGTTGAAAAAATTTATTCAGCCCTCTGACTTTTTAAAAATCGGTTGCTTCGACCTATGGGTTGGCAATAAAGACCGAAAACCTACTAATATGAACTTATTGCTTTCACAAGTAAATAAGAAGCTAGCCATTCACCCTATTGATCATACGGCAGCTTTCGCTTATTGTACCCATTATAACCAAGTGAGCGATGCGTGGCTCTATTTGGAACCTTCTCATTCCATTCTAAAAACAGGTATAGTGCAGTCAGTTTTCCATCAGTTCAATCAGCAATTCCTTGAAAATTTGAAGGCCGATATAGATATTTCCATTCAGCATACGTTAGATAACCTGGAAGCGATCTATCAGCAAATACCGGCTGAGTGGGGTTTTAGCAAAAAAGCGAAACTACACCTCAAAGAATTTCTAGCCAGCAAAAGTAGAAACAGTCAAATTTTGGGTAGATTTAATGCCTTTCTTAAATAATCAGTTCTATGGAAAGTTTTATCAGCATTATAAAATTTGTCAGCAATCCCTTCAGTAAGGAAAGCCTTGCCATTGGATTATTGGTACTTTCCAGAGGCCAAGAAAATACACCTTGCGTATTTTTTCGGGCTTCTGACCGAAAAATGGATCTGGCTCGCAAACTTAATCCAGAAGCCTATGCTCTTTTTAAATTTTCTTTGGATACATTTTCATCCTTTATTCAAGTAAATGAATCCAGGGCGACTCGTAATAAAAAAGATGGGCTAATTTATCAGGAAAAGCTAGATATTTTCCCATTGGAAATATCACAGGAATATATGAACAGGCTGGCCAAATACCAAAATGGAGCCTTCCAGATTTCTGGCCCTGAGGTTATTAAAAAGCAGTTTGATTTAGCCAGTTTTGATACTTATTTCAAAAAATTGGTTGATGCTTCAGCGGTAGAAGAAAACCAACCGTCGACTAGGAAGAAGACCGATTGGCAGGTACAGGTAGAAACTAAACTGTACATTCCTTTGAGTAGTGTTATAGATGTCAACTATACGTTAAAAAAGAAGCATATCCCTTCTTTGCTTTCTGATTTCCACCTGGAAGCCATTGGTGTAAATGGCTCCCTTTACACCGTAAAATCGCTTGATTTTAACAATGATTCGGTAGAGAAGATTAAAAATCAGATTATTAAATATGATTCTTTAATGGAACGGTTAGAAGATTTTGCAAAAGAGAATGGAATTCTAGGAGAGAGCAAGCGATTTCTAGTAGCTGACGAACCTACCCCTGAACAAACATCAGAAGATCGATTAGAATTATACCAGACTTTGAAAAGGGAAAATGGTTTTCTGTACGAGATATTCGCTTCAAGTGAGCTAAATCAGGTTGTTGATACGATTAAACAGCATAAGGCTTCCAAATTTTCTGATCTGATAAAGATAGCAGAATGAATAACTTCTCCTGGTATGTCCACTTCTTTTCAGCTTTAAACAAAAAAAGTGTGCAACTCAGGGTTGAGTTGCACACTTTTTAGAGCGGAAAGAAGCTTCTTATTTTAATTTGTATTCATTAGAAGGTATAGGGAAATAATCCCAGGTGCCCTTCTGGTATTTGATGGCATCATTGTCGGCAGGGCCTTTTTTGAGCGACTTTGTAGCCATGATATGCAGCCTTTCTTCGGCAATGCCCCAGCGGCGGATGTTTTCGTAACGCCAGTCCTCGCCTCCCAATTCTACCCGCCATTCGTGCCGGATAGCATTCCGCATGGCACTTTGTCCGAGCCCGGCATCTACCAGCGGCAGGGTGCCAGTAATAAGGGTCTTCTGATAAATCCTTTTTGAATCTAGAGAGACGGTATTATTGGCGCGACTTCTGAGTTCATTCACATAATTCACTGCTTCAGCCGAGCGTCCTACTTCATTCAAAGCTTCGGCGTAACACAAGATGGCATCTGCGAAACGGAGGTATTTGATGTTGAGATCTTCGCCAAACAGACCCGCATTGTTCAACAAGCCGGTTCTTTCCTTGGCATTTCTCAAATACTTATAGTTCGGATAGGATTCGTTGTTTTTTCCTACCCACGTCCAGCCATCGTACGGTTTGTTAGAATCATTCTTGATATCGTACGTGAGGGTGTTGGTCGCTTTGTCTACCTTCACATTCTTGATGGTCAAGCGCCCAAGCGAATTGTGTAAGCAGGTATCGCCCGCCATGGTGACATAAAAAACATCGCCTGGTTCCAGTACGGTATAGGTATAGCGCTTGTCTATTACCTTTCCATCCTCATCTTTCTCAAACTCATCCAAAAAATCAGCTGTAAAGCAATCCCTTCCACCAAAGCCCTCATATTCATCGGGCTGTATAAAGGCTTGCAGGAAGTTGCCGGGAGCACCTACTTCCAAGCTAATGTCCTTTCCTTCGGGGAGATACATTTCATTTACTTCGAAAACGGATTCTTTGTCCTGATCGTGGCTTTTAGCATACACATCACCATAGTTGGGTAAAAGATCCAGGTTATATTCGCCTCTTTTAGCTTGGGGAACAAACTCCGCCAAAATGTCCACCGCTTTCTGCCAATTTTCCGTTTTATTGATCGGATAACCTGCCAATTGCATATAGGTCTTAGCCAGCATGTGCTTCGCAGCCGCCTGACTAAATCTTCCCTTATCTTCATTGCCCCAGGACTTGGGCAGCGCCGGAATGGCTTCCTTAAAGTCCTTAATTACCTGCGCATACACATCGGTTGCCGACGAAAAAGGCACTTTGTAATACTCGTCCGCAGACAAAACAGTGGTAATAATAGGCGTAGAACCCCAACGGGTGGCTACCATATAATACATAAACGCTCTAATCGATTTGCACTCCGCTACCAGTACATCTTTATCGGTCTGGGGTATGGGCGCAGTCTGTAGTTGGTTCAAGGTATAATTGCATAAGTAGATGCCCTGAAAACAGTACTTCCAGCCCCAGAGAAACTGCACATTATCGGGTGAGAAGTTATGCCAAACGGTGAAGTCATCGCGATAGGTACGCAATAAATCGTCACCGGCATATTCATTTAAACCGTGGCGAATAAACAGATAGATAGGCCCCAAGTGCACCGTACGATTATACGCTTGCATGACAGCGCCCTTGCATTGCTCTGTTGTTTTATAAAATTTCTGAGCATCTTCCAGCGCATAGGGAGCCGATTCCAAAAAGTCTTTCTTGCAAGAAGTTACCATGAGCAGCAATGATACAATCAAAGAGGCTCTGAGTAAATATGGTATATTTTTCATCTTTTTCTGATTTATAGATTGGTGGTGATATCGGATTAGAATTTAACACTCAACCCTAATGTAAACGTCTTTTGAATGGGATAACGGTCGCCATAATCCATGCCCATGATATAGCTCGGGCTATTGGTTACCCCGCCTTCATTCCCATTTAAGCGTATACCATTGCCGATTTCAGGGTCATCGCCTTTGTAGGGAGTGAGTACAAAAAGGTTTTCAGCAGATATGTAGAAGCGAAGGCTTTCAATGCCGATTTTCCCAAAGGCAGTGGCAGGAATAGTGTATCCTACCTGTACATTCTTCAATCGCATAAAAGACCCATCTTTAATGCTATACGAAGTCGGCCCTTTTTCGTAATTACGCTTGGTACCTCCGGGGCTTACTTTCGGATACTGGGCATTCATATGAGTGGGTGTCCAGGAGTTGGCTACTACGCCGCTCCATATATTTTGAAGGCCGCCCTCGTCCCAACCAGACAAATAAATATCCCCAATTTTATAGATGTCATTGCCCTGCGTACCGTACCAGAAAGTCTTCAGGTCAAATCTTTTAAAAGTAAAATTGAGGTTGAAAGAATAGACAAAATCTGGATTGGGGTTACCAATGACTCTTTTATCCTTGCTATCGATCACACCATCAGGCGTAGTGTCAACAAATTTAAAATCGCCCACCTGCGCTCCTGGCAGATATTCTTCCCCTTTGGCATTCTTTAGTTCTGCTTCATTATTATAAAATCCGTCGACCATATACCCGTAGAAAGCTCCCAAAGGATCTCCTTCTTTCATTTGAATGACTGTAGGAATCCGTTCGTCATTGACGGTGATAGGAACAGCGTCTTTTAACTTATCCACTTTGGCTTTATACCTTGAAATATTGAAGCCCAGATCAACGCCCACTTGTCCAATATTGTCTGCATACCCAAGGGAAATCTCAAAACCCCGATTAACGATCGAAGCGCCATTGACCCATTGGGTTACCGGAGCAATCCCATCAGGCGCAGGCACACCGGAATACAGTGGAAGCGTTTTCTTATAGAGCACATCCTGGGTGTTGCGGTCGAAATAATCGAAACCAACCCTTACTCTATTTTTCAACAAGCCCAAATCAACGCCAATATTGGTAGAGGTGGTCGTTTCCCAGGACAGAAGCGGATTAGGCAAATTCGTAGGCCCATATCCCTGCACAAAGCGTTTGCTGGAATTGGTACCACCGACGCCTCCCAATACATAGCCCCGATTAAAACTCCCGGCAATGGTAGAGATATATTCGTACTCCGTCGAAATTTTTTCGTTACCCAACTGGCCCCAGCTTCCCCGTAGCTTTAACTCATTCAGCCACGTCAAATCCAAATTTCTAAAGAATTCTTCATTGGAAATTTTCCATCCCAAACCGATGGAAGGGAAAGTACCCCAACGCAGATCAGGCGCAAAACGATAGGAACCGTCCCGCCGGATACTTGCCTGAAAGAGATAGCGATCATCGTAGCTGTAGTTGATACGACCCACATAGGAGGAATAGTTGTGCCGAAATGCACTACCCGCATTCGTTCGTTGGGTACTCATCGCATCCACTATCTGCAAATAGGGGCTGTTGGAAACTCCCGTTGAGCCGTCTGCCCAGATGTATCGCCTGGTTTCCTCTTCAGCTACCATACCCGCCGTTACACCCAGCGTATGTTTACCCAAGGTTGTGTTATAGCTCAGGAAGTTATTCCAAGTCCAGTGAAAATATTTACTGAACTCATCGTGTACATGGGTAGTCATTCTGAAATCCTTGGTACCCAGTTGGTAAATCGGATCAAATGCACTATAGTCTTCATTAATCCGCTCGAATCCCATGGTGGAAGTAAACTTTAGCCCTTCGAGGGATTTGACTATGCTACCAAAATTCAACTCTCCTTGTACGTTTCCATACACGCTCAACCAATTACGCGTGCCATTGGATCGCTCGATTGCAGCCCGCTGATTCGACCCGAAGGTGATTTCCTGCGCCACATCATAATATTGATTCAGCGATCGGAGCGATGGATCCAAAGCCGCAATATCTGCATCTGACTTGTAAATTGGCGCAACAGGTGCTGTACTTCGGGCTGCATTAAACACATTGTTATTATGCCTGGTTTCATAAGAAACAGTCAGGTTTTCACTGAGTTTAAACCATTTAAATAAGTTATTTTCTGTATTCAAACGGGCAGTAATGCGCTCATTGTCAGACTTCAGGTGCGTTCCCTGAACATTAGAATATCCGACACTGGTAAAGTAGGTATGGTCAGTCGTACCACCCCGTATGCCCAAGCTATAATTTTGATTGGATCCGGTTCGCATCACGCTCTTGACCCAATCGGTATTATACCCCTTGGCGGCTAGCGCCTTCAATGGGCCATCGGCGTTCTTCAGCTTGGCATAGTCCATGTATGCGGCTGCGTCTTGCATTGGCTGGACTTGCCCGTTATTGGCCACGCCATAATACGCATCAAACGTAATTTGTCTTTTACCGCTCTTGCCTTTCTTGGTGGTTACATACACCACGCCATTGGCCGCCCGGTTACCGTAAATAGCCGCCGCCGCCGCATCCTTAAACACTTGAATGTCTTCGATGTCATTGGGATTCAAGAAATTAAGGCCATTGTTTACCGGTATGCCATCCACAATATAAAGCGGATCATTGTTCCCAAAAGTGCCTACGCCTCTAATTCTCACTTTACCGCCTGCGCCTGGCTCACCACCATTGTTAATGACAGTCAAACCAGCCACTTGGCCTTGCAAAAG
>JAZKGK010000148.1:0-29321 GCA_040385915.1 Bacteroidota bacterium | reverse complement strand
TTTGGTTTGTAACTGTCTATTAATCAACGCTGACAGAGATGTGTATAAACGGTAGGTTTTGGAAACCTGTCTGGTCTGGGATTTATTTTTAATGGATGTTTTTCTTTGAAGCAAGTATTTCATAGAGTAGATTCAATTCATCTAAGTCTGGTTCCTCTAGGCTTTCCTCTTGCAATATTATTTCTTCAATTGCTCCTGAGAAATGTTTAATTACTTCCTCCTTGTCAAGCCACTGTCTTAGAAAATCATAAATAGGCTTTCCTCCAAATGGATTGTTCAACTTGCTTGGATTATGCTGTTTAAAGCCATAAAACATCAAGTCTTTATAGTGTAATATGCTCTCTTTACTTTTGTCTGTTTCCCAAAGTAAAAGTAAGTCTTTGATTTCGAACTGACTATGCCATAACATAATAATTACGCTGTCAATTTGTATATATTCTGGTAAAGGATAAACAGCTAAGCAATATTCAAAATAATCTAAGGAAAACTGCCTCAACAGCTTTAATTCTTGCTCACTCCATTCTGTTTCATCGTAAGGAGTGAGCCTTCTTAATGCAATTTCAGCCGAATGAGTGGGGAATTCAAACTGGCTTATCAACTCCAAATATCTCGGTAAAAAATGTTTCAGCTCATCAATGGGTGTTTTTGCAGTCGAAGCTCCATCATTATATTCCGCTAATAAATCTTTAGGAATTTCCCTTACTAGAAGACTTGCAAGCAGCTCTTCATTTTCAATTGACATACAACAGTAAGTACAAATGTCAAGAGGCCTTACCGCTTTGTATGTCGAAAATTGTTCGTATAGCTTTTCAACTGTTTCTTTTAGCATGGCTGGTCTATTTTAAAATACCGCCAACATTAGAGATATAAGCAGTAGTAGTGTTTCAGCAAGACTGTTCATAAGACGCATAAATGCTGAACCTTGGGGCTTGGACAAATGGCAAGATTATTTAAGTTTATTTCGTATTTAAAATAGTTATTTCTTTTTGCTATTTAATTACAATTTCGGCTTGAGCATCAATTCGGAAGCCATTCGTTCTCTCAAAAAAAGATTTCCTTTCTGCTGTATCAATGACGGTGAAATTTGGATGCTTTTTATTACAAGCATATGCTTTTTTATAGCGAAAGCCATCAAGGTTGTGATTGGCAAAAAGCAACTTTATAGTATTCTCTAGTTGTGCTTTTGCGTCAGGTAACCAACCTCCTGTACCTTGCTTTTTTAGCTCAACTAAAAAAACACTTTGCAAAAAAGTAAGCATTCCATCACAAGTGCTCTCTTGATCATTTGTTCCATGCTTCAGGGCAATTATACAATTGTCTATAGCTGTAAACGAAATTATTTTTTCGCTGTCATTCACTATTGTAGCAATCCATTTTGTCTTGTCGGTTGCATCTGAATAAGCCTCTTTTCCATCTTGGTCATCGCAGATTCCGAACAGTTTTTCATTTCTTGATGGTTCCTTGCAAGCCGTTTCAAAAAAATTCACGCTCATAGTTCTTGCTCGATTTCAAGTAATGAATCAAAAAGATGATTGCCTTCAGCTAACATATCATTTAAATAGTTTTTGTCAGAAGGTATGCCGTCAACTGAAGCCAACTTTTTAATACTACCATCCTCCTCATTTAGTTGAAAGACTATTACATCGGCAGCAGGAACTAAGGATTTTTCAGGAATCAGTTTATATAATTTCGTAAGCAATTCGTCTTTGTTTGCAGATTGATTTATCTTTTTTTCCAAATAATTTCCTTGAATAGCTATACTCAAATAGACTATTATATATGGGCTATGAGTAGTGACAATTAATTTATTTCCCGTATTCATTGAATTAAACTTCAATAGGCTTTGCAGTATTTGCCATTGAGAAGTTGGAAAAAGATTTTGTTCTGGCTCTTCAACAATATTGATAAAAGCTGTTTTGTTGAATTTGAATGAAAGGACGGAAAGGGCAACTCGCTTTTGTTCGTCTGTCAAATTTTCATTGCTCCATATCTCTTCAACGCCCTTTTTGAACCGCTGTATTTCTTCACTGCTCATGGGTTCTTTATTGGATTCACTCTGTTTTTTTACAGAATTTGCCAAGTAACCTGACACCAGATATAGCGGAACCAGCGATTGAAATCCGCTAGAGGCTTCTGTAAGTCTTACTTTATAACCATCCCCTTTTAGGTTGAGTGTATCTTTAAGTTTGTCATATTCAATAGCTACATTATTGATAGGAAGCCTTTCCACTCCTTTCATTTCATTTTTTGCATTATCAAACTCTGTTAGGAATTCCTTTAATGATTCTGATGAAAGTTTTAACTCTTTGGGTGTTTTAACATAGGTAATAAAGTTTCTTTCGGCAGGGACATACATTATCTGCGGAAGAGGATATATTTTATTTGAAACTTCATTAGTAATCAAGGAGCCATTTTCATATCTGATTGAGTAGGCATCCCCCTCATATTCAATTACAGTATTTTCAGCCCCACTGGTTCTGAAATAGTTTTCTAATCGATGGTACTTGAGGTATTGGTTTTTGAGATTACTTTTTTTGTCAAACCATTTTTTATTATAGTCGCCTCTAACAAGTGCCTTTTCAATCCAAGTAAAAGTTGAAATCAGCTTTGCCACCGTACTTTTCCCAGATCCCTGATTGCCAATAAATACGGTAACCTTTTTGATGTCAAGCCAACCGTCATTTTCTTGGAAACCTTCTTTGATTGGCCCAAAATGTTTTATTTTAATTCTGCTCATTTTACAATGGATATACTTGCCAAACATACACTTTTAACCGTATCCAGTTGCTGCATACGCACACCAGTTTCGACCATTTTTGATTGATGAACGGCGAGAAATTACCTAACCTACTCCTCCCCTTCCTGGGGTACTACAAAGATGAGAACCAGGTATATAAGGATGGGAGAGCCGATACCCACCACGGTAGCAATGGCAAAAAGCACTCGAATAAGGGTTGGGTCGAGGCTGAAATAGTTGGCAATGCCAGCGCAAACGCCGGAAAGCATCCGGTCAGTCCGCGATCGTCTGAGCTTTTTTTCCATAAGAGATGAATTTGCAATCAGGTTTAAGAAGGCCAAAACTATCGAATTGGCATTTCTAATATAATAGAATCGTCACTCAAATACTTCTCTATAATAAAATTTTCTACTTTCAGTCCTTGTTTTTTGGCGTATTCGCGCATCTTATCCTGCACCTCGTCGGGCGAAGGCGATACCAGGAAGTGCGCCTGAAGTTTGGCTTGGATTACTTGCCTGGCCGGAATGGTATGCAGACGGAAGCCGGGAGGCAACACGGCCAAAGTATCGCTAATCCACACGCCTACCAGCGCTTTCGTATCTCCTTTTTTGCGCTTTTCCAGCGATACATCGTAGTAAATAGCCCCCAGCGTGCCTTTTAGCTTTCCTTGTGTATGGAGTTGCTGGATAAGGTCAAAAAGGCTATCGAGCCGATGGTGACGGACGTAGCCTTGGTAGGGAATATAGGCTAGCGTTTGCGGCTTACTAACCGTCTGCTTATTAATGATAATCTCTTTGAAACCACCCAGGAAAGTATACAGGGCAAAAATAATTGAGCCAGCTATTGCCAGCCCGATAAATATCAAAATACGTTTGTTCATTTTGTTGGCGTCTCCATAATGATTTGGCTACTGAGACGGAGGAGTTCAATTTCGGCTAATTTGGTGTTAAATTCAGCATCGATCAAGCGGCCAGCGGTCGTAATGGAGTTGAGCTGAACATCACGCAGTTCCAGGAAGGTAGCCACGCCGATTTTATACCGCTCCAAGGCAATATCGATATTCTGCCGAGCTACTTCCAGGTTTCTCTTTTCGATGGAAAGTAGGCTGAGGCTGTTGCGGTAATTATTGTAAGCAGTTTCCAGACTGGCATCTAATTGCACTTGCAGATCCTTTATTCGCAAATCAGTGATCTCCTGCTGGATTTTGGCATTCTGAATCTGCCGATTCAGGTTAAAGCCATTGAAAATATTGATCGAGGCTCCGAGGCCATAATTCCAGATCAAATTTTTGGAGCTTTGAGCCCCAAATCCTTGCGCTGCTTCCGAGGTAGTGTAATTGTATGAGGAAAGAAGATTGATGGTGGGAAAACGCTGTGCATACAGTTGCTTCATCTGATAGTAAGCAATATTACTCCGGCGCTGAATCTGCAAGAGGCTAGGATTATTTTGGAACGTATTCTGTTTTAGGGTAGCCAGATCCAGCTTCTCGTCCACGATGATGGTATCGGATACCAAAAATGCCGCATTGGCTTCCCGGCTCAATGCCTGGTTGAGGCCTACTTTCGCATTCTGTAAAGATTGAGCCTGCAAGATTACGGTAGAACTATCTGTATTGAAATCGACCTGCGCCGCCAGGTAATTCAATTTGGAGCCGCTGCCTACTTCGTACTGAGCCTTGGCCAAATCCAGCCGCTGTGCCGATATGCGAAGGGCGCTGTTCAATACATTGAGCCGCTGATTTTGCTGAATTACATTATAATAATTGTTGCTGACTGTAGCCAGCGTATTTTCCATCACAATCTGCAAGCTATCCAGGCTCGATTTCTTTTGTTCATCTAACCGATTATAGGCATAAAACATGCCCAGTCCGTTGAAAATCGTCCAAGTAAAGTTAACACCGCTGTTGAAGGTGTTCCCCTTCACGCCCGAAGCATCCAGGGGCGGGCGGGCTACACCTCCCGTGGGAAAGAATACCTGATTCAAGTTACTGTTGGAGTAGTTTTTAGTAGCCGAGGCATTGACTACCGGCAGAAAGCCGGCATTACCACGGGTATAATTATTTTCAGCCACCTGCTTATTCCGATCCGCAATTTTTATGGCGTAATTGTTTTGCAGGGCAATCTGAATGGCCTTATCAATGGTAAGTGTATCCTGGGCAATAGCGCCTCCAGACAGTAGTAAAAGGATCAGACAAAGACGGTTAGTCATTAGCTTTTAGCAATTAGTATTTAGCTTTTAGCAATTAGCCATTAGCTGTCAGCTTTTATTTATTATTTACTCATCCACCCATCCTCACGCAATGGCTTCCTGTATCTTTCTGGCTTCGGGCTGTTGGGTGTGCTTGGTACCGGAAATATAGGAATACAAAGCTGGAATGACGTATAAAGTGAGGATAAGGGAGAACAATAAGCCTCCGATAATGGCAATTCCGATGGGCATCCGGCTTTTAGAAGCAGCACCCAGGGCCAGCGCAATGGGCAAAGCCCCCAATACGGTCGCTAAGCTGGTCATTAGGATAGGGCGCAAACGCTGGGTAGCTGCATCAATCGCGGCCTCGGCTACCGACAAACCTTCCTCCTTGCGCTGGTTAGCAAATTCTACAATCAGAATACCGTTTTTGGTCACAATTCCCACCAGCACGATAATGCCTATTTGGCTGAATATATTCATCGTCTGGCCGAAAATCCATAGCGACAGTACAGCTCCCGCCAAGGCCAAGGGCACGGTAAACATGATAATGAGCGGATCGGTAAAGCTTTCGAACTGCGCTGCTAAGATCAGGTAAACCAAAGCCAGCGCCAGCAGGAAGGCGAATACCAGGCTGCCAGAGCTTTCGGCAAATTCCTTGGATGTTCCAGCCAAACTAGTCGAAAAGCTCTCGTCCAGTACTTCCTTCGCAATTTTATCCATTTCCTGGATTCCTTGCCCTAAGGTAATGCCCTTAGCTGGTTGCGCCGAAAAGGTAGCAGCCACGTATCGGTTGTAGCGGTATAACTGCGGCGGACTGCTTTGATCCGTCAGCTTTACCACATTGTCCATCTTAATTAATTCCCCTTTGTCATTTTTTACGTAAATGGAATTCAGATCGAGCGGTTCGTCCCGGTTAGCACGATCAGCCTGTCCGATGACCTGATACTGTTTCCCGTTGAGAATAAAATAGCCAAATCGTTGTCCGCTGTAGTAAAGCTGAAGCGTTTCAGCAATGTCCATTACTGAAACCCCCAGCACCCGCGCCCTTTCGCGGTCTATCTCAATGCGCAACTCTGGTTTGTTAAATTTGAGATTCAAGTCCACCACCTGGAAATTACGATTGGCTTGCGCTTTTTCCATAAACTTGGGCACTACTTCTGTTAGCTTTTCAAAGTTAGGCGCCTGAATGACGTATTGTACAGGCAAGCCTCCGTTACGTCCGCCGCCAATGGTTTGTTCTTGAATGACGAACGAGCGGGCAAAATTGAATTTGCGAACAATGCCGCTTACCTTATCTGACAGTTCCTGTTGGGAGGCACCGCGCTCGTTAGGCGGAGTTAATGTTACCCGAACAAAGCCCGTATTGGCCGAAGCGGAAGCACCGAAGCCGGGAGCCGTAATGGCTAGCACAGAAGATTTCTCGCGCATGGTATCTACTACTTCGGCCACTTTGCGCACGTATAAATCCATCAGTTCGTAAGACGTTCCCTCTGGTGCGGTAGAAATTACCCGAAAGCGGCTCTTGTCTTCCATCGGTGCCAATTCCGAAGCCAGTTGCGACCCAATACCAACAATGATTCCTACAGATACAACCATGACCACAATGGCAACCCAGCGGTAATGCATAAAGGATTGCAGGCTGCGGTTGTAACCAGAAGTCATATTTTCGAAGAATCGCTCTGTTACCCGGTAGAATGTACTTTTCTTTTCCTTCTTTTTCAGAAAGCGCGCACTCATCATGGGCGTCAGCGTCAGCGAAACAAAGGCCGAAATGATAACCGATCCGGCCACTACCACGCCAAATTCGCGGAACAAACGCCCCGTTAAGCCCGACAGGAACACGACTGGCAGAAACACCGCCGCCAAGGTAATGGTGGTAGAAAGGATAGCGAAGAAAATTTCCTGTGAACCCTTATGGCCCGCTTCAATCGGATCCATGCCGTCCTCAATCTTCTGATAAATATTTTCCAGTACCACAATGGCATCGTCTACTACCAAGCCAGTAGCCAACACAATCCCTAACAGCGTAAGAATGTTGATTGAAAAATCGGCGATGTACATAATGAAGAACGAGCCAATCAGGGAGATAGGAATGGCTAAAACCGGAATCAGCGTGGTACGCCAGTCGCGGAGGAAGACAAAAATAACCAATACGACTAGCCCGAAGGCAATCAGGATCGTTTCTTCTACTTCGGAAATAGCTTTGCGGATGTTGGCTGTTGTATCCAGGGCCAGGCCTAGCTTAATATCTTTGGGCAGCTCTTTCTTAATTTGCTCTACGCGTTTGTAGCATTCATCGGCAATGGCAATGTAGTTGGCGCCCGGCTGTGGCGTAATGGCCACCCCAACCATGGGCGCACCGCCATTGCCACGCATAATAGTCCGTTCATTTTCTGGTGCCAGTACGGCCTCGCCAATATCCCTAAATTTAACAATGGAGCCTTCGGTTTCCTTAATAATCAAATCATTGAATTCCTCGGCAGTAGTTAGCCGACCAATCGTCCTGACAGTCAGTTCGGTGCCATATCCTTCAATACGCCCTGAAGGCAATTCTACGTTCTGCGCATTCAGGGCATTCCGAACTTCTAGAGGCGTAATCTGGTAAGCAGCCAGTTTGTCGGGATCCATTTGCAGACGCATGGCGTATTTCTTTTCCCCCCAGATATTTATTTCGCTTACGCCGGGAACCGTCTGTAACCGTTCCTTAAATACATTATTGGCAATGTCCGACAACTGCAGCATATCGCGGGAATTGCTCTGAACAGTAATCGAAAGAATGGCATCGGAGTTGGCATCGGACTTGGTCACTACCGGCGGATCGGCATCGGGAGGCAGATTGCGGATAGAACGGGATACTTTGTCGCGCACGTCGTTGGCGGCGGCTTCCAAATCCCGGCTCAGGTCAAACTCCACCGTAATGTTGCTCCGGCCATCGCTGCTAATAGAGGAAAGTGACCGGATGCCTTCAATGCCATTAATAGATTGCTCCAAAGGTTCGGTAATCTGCGATTCGATTACATCGGCATTGGCTCCAGTATAGTTGGTAAAAACAGTAATGACCGGCGGATCAACGCTTGGATATTCGCGAACTCCCAGCGAAGTGAAACCAATCACGCCAAACAGCACAATTACAATGGAGAGCACCGTAGCCAGTACGGGTCTATCAATGCTCAGGGAGGATAGGTTCGTTGCCATAAATGACGTTTCGTAAAGTTTACGCTAAAAGTTTACTCTAAAACCTGCACTTTTACCTGTGTGCTGTCTTTCAATTGCAGCAATCCGGTCACAATCAAGCTATCGTTGGCCTGCACGCCCTGCATAATTTGCACTTGCCGATCCGTACGGATGCCGGTTTGGACTTGAACTGAACGCGCCAGGCCATTTTTATAAATAAATACCGTCTGCCCTTGTAAAGAAGGAATCAGCGCTTCGGTTGGGATCATTACTGCGTTATTGATGGAACCAACGGAAAGTTCAACCCGAGCAAAAGCACCAGGAATCAGTTTGCGGTCAGGGTTAGGGCAGTGTGCCCGTACTTTCACCGAACGCGTAGCCAAATCAATTCTGGGCTCTACGGCGTACACTTCGGCTTCGTGTTTATCTTCCTGCCCTTGTCCATTGATGGTAAACGTCAATTTGCTTCCCCGTTTTACCATGCTGGCATAGCGTTCCGAAACGTTGAACTCGATTTTTACCGGATCAATGTCTTGCATCGAAGCCACCAACGTAGTTGGCGAAATGTAGCTGCCTTCGCTTACGTAGCGCAAGCCAATAATGCCATTGAAGGGCGCGCGGATGGTATATTTGGCAATCTGGGCTTTTAACTGCTGAAGATCGGCCTTCACCGTATTCAGTTGGGTCAGAATCACGTCGTATTCCTGCTGACTGATGGCTTCTTTGCCCAGTAATTTCTTCTGACGTGATTCCTGGGTTTCGTTGAGTTTTATGGAGTATTCTACCTTCTGGCGTTGTGCCTGCAATTCATCGTCGTTGATTCGGATCAGCACTTGTCCTTTCTTTACATTGTCGCCTTCTTTGAAAAGTATCTGAGTCACCTTGCCCGATATTTCACTGCGAATTTCCACCTCTTCGTTGGCTAGCACAGTACCCGTAGAAAGCACCTTGTTGCTTAGTTCCGACGCTTTTAAGGCCAGCACATCTACGGTTAAGGAGCTACCGCCACTCGCATTACCAGCGCCAGGGGCTGAAGCACCAGCGGATGAAACGCCAGCGCCTGGCCCTGGTTTACTATCGGCTTTCATAAAGCCTAGCCGGGGATATACCACCACAAAAACGATGATTAGCCCAATGGAAAGAAAAATAATCCGTTTTACCGTTTGGCTCATAAGTATAGATGTCAGGAATTAGGCTGTCAGGGAATCGGTTATCAAGCCAACTGTATAGAAAAAAGCTACCTCAAAATTAGTTAACAAAGCCGACTAGCCAAACTAGTAAACAAAGGGTATACCCGGCTAGTTTGTGCAATGAAGCAAATTATCTTCCAACAGCATTTTTTGCTTGCCAAAGGATAGAGAAACATCGCCAGAAAGATTTATTGCCTTCTGCATACGCGCTTCTTATAGTACCTTTGATGCTCGAACCTAAAAAAGTTTTTTCATGGAGCTAACCCTGACTACGCCAGCCCTACTTTTTCCTACGGTATCCTTGTTGTTGTTGGCCTATACCAATCGGTTCCTAGCAATGGCCGCCCTGATTCGCAATCTGTACGCGCAGTACAAATCGAATCCAGATCCAGTGATTCTGCCGCAAATAGTCAACCTTCAGATCAGGGTGCGACTCATTCGGGATATGCAATTTTTGGGGGTATCCAGCCTATTCATGTGTGTACTGTGCATGTTTTTGCTGTTCAGGGGAAATATACTGCTTGGCAAGTACGTGTTTGCGGGAGCCTTGCTCTTATTGATGGCTTCGTTGGCCTTATCTATCCGCGAAATTCAGATATCCATCCGCGCCCTACAGATTCAATTAAGCGATTTGGAAGAGGAGAAAAGATCAATTAACAATTAACTGTTCTATTCAGTAATCGGGCTATGATTATTTTCCAGTTGGAAAGTTCTTGGTTATATACTTCTCTGTATTTATTTATAATGTCGCTATACTTCTCTTGGAAAGCAAGGCTCACTTGATTGTTGTAGCAATAGTCCCGGAAAATAGTTTCAAAGTTATTTACATCTCCCACCAGCACTTTATAGTCGCTGAGCAAATGATTTTCTTCAGGCAAAATGGCGGTTTGTAGGATGGGTTTGATCTCCTGATTATAAAATTTAAACGCCGTTTCATCAATGGCTAATCCTTTCTCCAGCCAATGATTGTCTTTGCTTTCTTCTTCGTATCTGAAAAAATCGGCGGTCATTACTTCTGATACACTGGGCACCAGCGTCACGCCAGTATCAGGCATTTCACCCAGGCTATCTGACAAACTGTTTCTAGTATCCCAGCGGGTTTGTGCAGTATTAAAGGATAAGTAATTGAACAAATACCACTCCTGGTCGGCAAATAAATGAATTGTTTTTTCTGTCCTCAGTGCATCAAGCCAAGTCTGATGCAGTACCGGGCCATCGGGGAATAGAGAAGGATCAAAAACGAGTGTATCAATACCAGTGTCGTTTTTAACATATACCACGGGTGCTACGTGGTAGCCCCAGTTTATTTTTCCGGTTGGCGCTAGGTTATTCTTGTCATCAATCGAAATTAAGGTGGTGTCCACCATCGTATATCTTCCTGGAGCAAACACCCAAACTTTTGCCGGTATAATGCCTTGCGATGCCATCAATAAGCACATCACATGGGCTCTGTTATGGCAGTTGCCCTGCACGTAGTTAAATTGAATTTCCGAATTCAGAATATGCTGAAATAGCTCATCTGCTTTGGCTTTTTCAATAATGCAAGCTTTTCCATCAGTGAACGTGGGTTGTTCTTTATACAGTGAACTCGCTGCTAAGTTGGTTGATAAATAATTTTCCAATTTCGTTAGTTTTTAGTCGCTTAACCTTCTGATGAATTAGCAGATTTCTCCCTTATGCGTAATTATTTCCTGGCAAGCAATCGGAGCGACTGCTTTCAAAGTAAGTGTATGCGTGCAAGCGTTATGGCTTGTGAAGAAATTGCTGAAATCCTGTTTACGAAATTGGCAGCTTACTTAATGATGACTCTGGAGGAGTCATTTTTTTTGGCTTTTAAAGTTAGCTAAAAATCCACTTATAAATTTGAATGAACATACTTTTTTTCAATGGCTTTTTAAAAGTAAGGTAATTCCCATTGGTAGTAATTGGTTAACAAAAGGTTGTCGAGTTAGTAACAAAGCTGGAAGCGTTTAAACGCTTCCAGCTTTGTCTTGATGACCATCGTTATCTCATCTGGTCTTAGCGTCCGCTAAGACCTCAAATAGTATTGAGCATCTGCTCAAATTACCACAGCCATACCAGTTGAGTTGTTGATGGAAGGATTTAAAAAAGGGATGATTGATTGGGTGTTAATAGTTAAGAAAAGGAAGCGGACGCTTCTCGCATGTGGGGGTCTTAGCGGACGCTAAGACCAGGCAGAGGAATTTAGTGGAGACATATCCGCGATTGGAAAGGCAGATATCTATCGTCAAACAGATCTACCCTAGGGACAGGGCTTCTGCTAGGGCGGCGATCCGCCTAGCCGCCTTGTAAGCGGACAATCGGTTCGTTCTCTTGGTTGGGCAACGCTATCTATCATATAGGGAGCATGGCGTATTTGGACAGGGGCGAGCCCTGCCCCTACGCTTAATCGTGCCACCACATGATTCGTTTGAAACGGCCAAAGCCTGGAATAATCTTCCAGGCTTTGGCTGTTTTTAGTAAATGGAATAAATACTACTGAGCGGTATAAGTATCCACAAATGTGTACACTTTTCCCGATTGTGTAATTGTTTGTGTCAACACAAGAGAAGTAGCATCTAGCTTAGTAATAGTATAGTTATCAGGCGAATACGACGGGACAGTTAAAGCTAAAACCGTTTCGTCAGTATTAAAAGTCCAGGTTCCCGTTTCTAGAACAGATTTCCCTGGTGTACAAAGGGTTGCTCCTTCCTCGCGGATGAAAGAGTTCGGGCTTTTACTGAATTTAATAATATTATCATTGCTACAGGCATAACCGAGCTTTGTATTAAAATTAAAAAAATCTGTCACATCATAATAAGTAGTGTCTCCTGGTGTTGGTACAGTATAATATGTCACAACTGGATTTACAGTAGAGGCCGTTATCTTCCAGGTTTTAGCCGTGAGCAATTCAGTTTTGGTAGGTGGGGCTGGATCGTTCTTTTTACAGGAACCAAAAGCGGTAACCAGTACGAGCAATAAAAGAATGAGACGAAAGTTCTTCATAAAAGAGGTTAAGTTATAGAGTATACATTCAGGTGACGTAAGATACAAATATTTTCGATTTGGCCTTTCAGCAGTAGTGTTTTATTACTGCAGCAAATAGATTGCACCAGTAAAGAAGAATTCGGTACGGGTGATGTTATTCATCCGGCCCATTCGCCCCACCGCTCCCGAGAACTGTTGCTCGAAACGAAAAGTATCTGTGGTGAGGTAATCTAGGAAAGGAGCCATTTCATTCACTATCAGGCCAGCATTACCGCTAGGGGCTGCCCGCAAGGAAAAAGTGGTATTGCCATTGGCAGCCCTTTTGACAGTATAAGGAAAAACAGCCGTAAAATCTTCCCTGTTACCAGTGGTGGGGTTGATTTGAAAAACCCCGACAATTAAATCCAGCGTAGTGGCATTATTGAACCGGAAATACATAAATGTCAGCGTAAGCTTATATCGACTAGCCAGTAGGCGTTTCTTTATCTCTTTGTATGCCATAAGAAATTCATCCGATTGGCCAGGGATAGCATTCGTACTGTCAATAGCACCTTCCGGGAGTAAAAAATTTTCAAATATTCCTCCTTCAACCAAGGTAACCGGCTCAGACCCATTTTTCAAGAAAATCTTTTTCCCACCAACAAGTACGTAATAGTTTTTTTCATTCGTATCCCAAAGCAGTTCCTGAAAAGTGAGATTGCCGACAGTAATGGGTTCTTTAAAAATAATTCCTGTGGAAGTAAAAGTAAAGAGCACACTTTTTTCTTCCACTAGCCCATTAGCCTTGAGCGATAGGATGGTAAAGACTTTCTGTCTAATATCTATGGCAACTGGCAGCTTTCTATCCAAATCCAGATAGGGGTTTTGGTTGGTCTGGAGATAGGCAGTGGTACGGGAAAAGGAATTGGCCACTTCTCCGTCATAATAGCTTTTCTGGTCGGCCTGGGTGGCACTGACCAGTTGCACCACACTACCGTGGACAGTACCTTTTAAATGAATCGTGTTGGTAGAAACAGAATCGATCATAAATTCAAAATCCGACAACAGGCCTTCCCCATCATTGCCTCCATTCACACGCCCATCCGGGTCAGACAGGAGGTGGAGGTAGGTGTAGGTATCAAAGAGTAGGCTGGGTTGCTGTAGGGCTTTGAGTCGATAGGTGCTTTTCAATGGCGTGCCTGCGGCCTTTAAGTTAATATCCGAAAAGGAGGTCACCGTTCCATCCTTCTTAAACTCGAAATAGAAGGCGTATCCACCTGCCGAGGGATAAATGATCGTTTTCCAACCATATGGCGCAGAGGTGAGTACGTCATTATAGCGTTGCAAAGCCTCAGAAAGCCTTTCATCAGAGCTTTTTTCAAATACTCGGATGTCTTCTTTTTTACAGGAAGACAACAGTAACGTCGGAATCAAAAGCAAATAGTATAAAAATCGTTTTAGCTGTGGCATACGTTAGGTAGGAATAGACAAGGAAGCCTGGTCTGGTTACTTAGTTATTTCTTTAATGGCTGCTTCGGTGGTTGCCTGAAGATGATAGATATCAATGCCATACACCTGCGTGAAATAATTGACCACAATCTGCTCTTTCTGGCGAAGGGCACTCCTAGCAGCCGCTTGAGGAATACCATTGATCAGAGCATTGAAACCTACCTTGCCTTCTACCAGCATGGTTGCAACCATTTCCACGAAATCATCATCAAAACCGGATTTCGAGTATGGCGTGATAAATCCCTCAGACAAAGCTTCCTCCGTAGAAAACAGGTACCAGGTACCCGTATAACCCCCAGGGGTAATGTGCTTATATTCTTCTGGGTACAAAACATTCTGGTGCAGAATGTGCGCAAACTCGTGGTGAATGGTATGCAGAATCTCCTTTACTTGATTTGTATCTGTATTAGAGAAATCGTTGATCCGGAAAAGCACCACCTTACGGCCTCCTTCCGCTTGTCCCAGAATGATGGTTCCATTGGGGTTGAAACTAGCACTACCGACCAGTACATATTGTTTGGGACAAAATTTCTTAAGGAAAGGGGCACCCGCTTCAGCAATATAGGGCTCAATCCAGCCTTTTCTCACGACTTCCATAATTGGAATCACTTTATCCAACGAGGGTGGTACCAAGTTACGCGTGATGTCTGACTCGGAGGCGTCCCACCGATATTTCACTTCGATGTTGTAGGGAGAAGTAAAATTATTGAACAACCATTGATCCAGTTCTCCCTTCGTCCAGGTATCCCCTCCCAGGCCAAGTATGGGCTCAGCTAGATTATCGTCTTCCTCACGGCACGACAACATGAATAGCATCATCACCACCACGAGTATTTTAAGGTATATAGGTCGGTTCATTGTCATAAGAAATCAATTAAAGAAATTTATTTATCCGCTTTTCTTTCATCCGCACATCTACTTATCTACACATCTACGCCGCTTCGGCGGACCGAGCACCTTATCGGGGGTTGAGTGGTAATTCGGCCAGTTTGGCTGCTTCCTGAGGGAGTTGCATTACCCTACGGGGGTCACCAGCAGCCAGGGTGAATTGTTCGCCTGTAGTGGTTAGATGTTGAATAGGAAAGTCGTAGCGGCGAATATCAAACCAACGCATTCCTTCATGCACAAACTCTGCACGCTTACAGTCCAGTATTGTTTGCAGACATGCCCCAAACGTATTATTGGTCTGGAAATATTGCTGCAATTTAGCCACGGTTAAGGTATGCTTTGCGGGATCGTAATTGGCAATCCGGGCACTAAAGAAAACATTCAAATCCTTGATTGCTAAAGTATACTGCTGTAATAATGTATAAGCTTCGGCTCGGTTGAGCAAGGCCTCTTCTGTGGTGAACAAGGGTAGGATGGTGTACCCATCACCTATAGAGGCATTTATATTAATTCGCACAAAATGTTCACGAAATTTGGGTATAAAATATACAATATTCGAAGCAACAAATGTCCGGTTGCCATATATCCAGTCACCTCCTGTTGGATTAGAGCCATAGATTTCATTAAAAATTTCCGAGGTAAAAGAATAACGGTAACCATTATAGTTTCTAGCCCAATACGAATTGGTTTCGCACAACAACAGGTTGGACTTATCGGTAGAGCGGGTATATAAGGCTTCAAATTCGTTTACCGTGCTATTTGCGTACGTAGTGAGCCATGGCCTCATATTAGAGAGGAAATTACCATCAGGAAAAACCAGGTTGGCATATTCGATTGCTTTGGCTGGTTCTCTTTTAAAGAGGTAAAACCGGGTAGCAAAGGCATAGGCAGCACTTTTGTTAAAATGATATCGGGGCACCTCATAAGCCTGGTTGGTAATCAAAGGCAATCCAGCCAGAATATCCTTTTCAATGTTTTCATACACACTTTGTACCGTGCCACGGGTATATTTTCCAAACACCACTTTCTCCGGTTCGGTTACATAGGGAATACCCAGATCCGTTCCCGCCGAGGCTTGGTCATAGCTTTTGGAAAACAGGTTTACTAACATAAAATGAGCATATGCACGGGCTAGGAGGGCTTCTCCCTTCTGGGCAGCGTAGTCTTTCGTATCGCCTAATTGCTGAATAATTTCAAGGGCATGGTTAGCAGTAGCGATGGCTGTATAACAACTAGACCAATATCTTTCGGGTGAATCCTCCTCGCGTACGGTAGGTTCTTCCCAGAAATACGGTTTAGTATTTTCGGGTTTATCGGTGGGGGCACCGTAATTTTCGCCTACATTGTCGGACATAGATTCGCAAAAAGCCATATAATTGCCTTGTGGATATGCTGTAACAAGCAACTCAGTGATGGCTGCCGGGCTATTGGCCTGAGCTCGGTTATCGGGGAGTACATCCAATGCTTTATCGCAGCCCAATAAAAGCAAACCCAGTACAGCTATACTCTGGTAATAGACTATTTTTTTCATGAGTTCAGATAAGTAGAATTAAAAACCGAGTTTAAGCGAAGCTACCACTTGTTTGGGTACGGGCAAGGCCACGCCACCAGCCGCAAAGAATTCCGGGTCTTGCCCCTCTAAACGCCGATCGGAGTATATTAACCAGAGATTGCTCCCAGTTAAGCTGATAGAAGCCGTTTTAAAGCCAATGGTCTGCAGAAAGGTGGTAGGCAGTTTATAGGCCAATACGATGGAACGTAGCCGCACATAATCTCCATTGACCACGCGGGCACTGGAATAGTTGTAATTATTATATGGATATGCAGAGCTTAAACGGGAGAAATAACGCGCATCCAGAATGGAAGGAATAGAAGTGGCTTTTTCATCTCCGGCAAGTGTCCAGCGATCCAGGAATTCTCTAGGCATCGCATCCAGATCGGTATATCGATTCTTAAATACCGGACTCAAACGGATTTTGTTACCTGCCTGATACGTGATAAAAATATTTAAGGAGATATTTTTGTAACTGAAAGTATTGTTAAAGCCTCCCGTAATGGTCGGATCTACTGATCCTTCGTACTTAAGTTGGCCCACTTCCTGGCTTTGCAGATAAACATTGCCACTGATTACTCCTTCCTCGTTGGTAAAAAGCGGGGAACCGGAAGAAGACTCCAATTGGGCATACGGGATTGAGAACAATCCTCTAACAGGCCCTCCCAGGGTTGCGCCACCTTCAGGCTTAACCAGATCAAAAATATTGGGCGTGTTTCTCAGGTTGGTTATTTCGTTCTTGGTATAACTGAAAATTAAATTGCTCGACCAGTTTAGTAAATCTCCCTTGAGAATGGAAACCCCAATAGAAAGGTCGAGACCCTTGGATTTCATGTTGGCGTAATTCGCTGTCTTGAGTATTTCTCCACCAATACCGGAGGTACGAATGGCGCTAATCAAATCAAATTGTTTGCGTTGGTAGAAGTCCGCTGTTATAGTCAGCCGTTTGAATAGACCAGTACTTATTCCTACGTTGAGTTCGTATTGTTTTTCCCAAGTCAGCTCAGAATTTTCCAGGGCATCTATTCTAATAGCCGATTCTATTTCGTCCAAGTAAGGCCGGCGTGTGGAAACGTTTTTCAACACCAATGATGAATTAGTCGCATTGCCCGTATTGGCCGTCAAACCGTAACTGGCTCTTATCGTTAGAAAATCCAGGTAAGCTCGGTTCTTCATGAAAGGTTCCATATCGACGTTCCAGGCACCACTGACGTTCCAGGTAGGCAACCACCGCGCTTGCCGGGATGCTCCCAACCGATTGGAACCATCCATACGCCCGGTAGCACTAAAAATATACTTATCCCGAAATGTATACTTGGCATTGGCAAAATAGCTGGCATAGCGCTCATAGGTTTGCCCCATTCCAAAGTAGTTGAAATTGCCTTCCAGTAGTTGTTTAATAATGCGATAGTCCGTAAAGGGTACGCCACCCCGTTCAAACTGGTAGCCATAGCCATTGTTAAAGGCATTTTGTCGGTCGGCGTTGCGTATTTCCTGAGCAGCCGTCACGGTCACCGCATGCAAAGTTGAGAAACTACTGTTCCAGGAAAGCTGGTTGCGTAAATAATAGCTAATAAGCTGGTTTTCTGTACGATTATAAAATCCACCCCGAGGTAAAACGACTATAGGCTGCGCATCAGGATTATCAGGATCTGTGTATAAAAATCGGTTGGCTTGCCGAATGGTGCTGGAGGCAGCCGCCCGGAAAGCATTAGCCAGGTTAGAATTTTCACGGACATTTTGTTCACTGGAAGACTTTACATACCGCACAGCACCCACAAAATTGTAATTGATGTCTTTCGTAATTTTATAACTGACGTCGCCCTGTAGCTTAAGATCCACTTGCTTAATCTGCATGTAGTTGTTTTCCACTTCGTTGAGAATATTAAAGGGAGCAAAATTGCGGGTAAAACTTTCCCGGTTTCCATTCTCATCGTAGGCTGTGAGTGTGCGGCTGGTATTGATGGCATAACTGTAGGGATTGATATCAAAATCCCGGTCATACGACCCTTCTACCGGATTTTCCTTTCTTTCTAACGTTCCTGGCACACGTTGATCGCGGATTGAGCCCACCGTAGTTAAGCCAAGGGTGAGTTTTTTATTAATATTGAAATTAGCCCGCATATTTGCCGTGTAGCGCTTCACATTATCGGCTATCGTCCAACCGTTATCCTGGTAGTAACTACCTGACACATAGAACTGAGAGGCCTCTGTACCCGATTGCATGCTCAGTGAATGTTCCTGAATAAAGGAATTGTGAAAAAGAATATCAAACCAGTTGGTATTGGCTTGTGCGTATCGACTGAGGAAACCAGCCTTGGCCTCCTGTGTATTGGCCAGCCCGAATTGGTTGGTTGTAGCATCGTAGTTACTAATCAGATCATACATTTTCCGGTAAACCCCTCCGTCTGCAGCACGCGATACATCCGCATAATTTAGCCAGCCTTTGCGTTCCATTTCCGCGTAGACCGCCATTTGATCGCGGGAGTTCATAATGTTGTAGCTACCATACGTGGGCTTTAGCGAAGAACTGAAGTTGCCGGAATAGGAAATGATCGGGGTGCCAACTTTGCCTTTTTTGGTGGTAATGACAATTACGCCATCTTTTGCACGGGCGCCGTAAAGGGCAGTAGCAGCGGCATCGCGCAGAATATTAAAACTTTCAATGTCATTTACGTTCAATCCTGCTACTGAAGAACCCAGTAAAGTATTGGGATTTCCGGTACTCAGTTGGTCAGCCGAAACGTTCACTACATCTTCCAGCACGATACCATCTACTACCCAAAGTGGTTTGTTATCACCCGAAATAGAGGTGGCACCACGGACGCGGATCTTCGGAGCAGCACCGAACGTTCCCGATACGTTTTGGACTGAAACGCCAGCTACCCGGCCTTGCATCATACGGTTTGCGTCAACTACGCCATCAATTTTGATATCGTCTGCCTTGACGCGCGCAGCTGAACCAGTAAAATTCCGATTGTTTACATTCTGATAGCCATCGGAAATTACGGTGATGCCATTCAGCGTAGTGATATCTTCTACCAGCGTAATATTCACTTCCGTCTGTTTACCCACGGAGACTTCAATCGTATTATAACCAATGAACGAAAAGACTAAAATCTCGCCACTGGCCACCTCAATTGTATACGCTCCTGTCATATCAGTGACCATACCCCGGACTGTTCCCTTCACTGAAATACTTACGCCAGGGAGTGGTTGTGAATTGGACTGTGAAATAACTTTACCGCTCACTGTCTGCTTCTGCTGATCAGCATTTTGTGCCTGTACAGTATGCGCTGACACGAAAGAAAAGGCTACTATAAGGGCGTTCAACCAAAAAAACAGGACACCGTACTTACTGGCAAAACAGAGCAGATTGAAAAAACAAGAAGCCTTCCGTAATAGTAAACTCATGGGTTCAAATGGGTTTGAAAAATAGTTGGGGTGCCACTACAACTTATAATTAACATAATTTTACTATTAATCTTGTGAATTATTAGATCAGCAAAGGAAAAAAAATATTTATTGGCCAATAAAAAATTTAACAAGGTGGCTTCAGCAATTGTTTTGAAAAAAGCAACTAACCAAAATAGGGAGTATAAAACAACTGTTGGTAATAAATCTGCCTTTCCTAGTTTTGTTTTCTCTGGTTTAGAAAATGGCTTATTTTCAATAACGATCATTATGTATCCCGCATTATAAAGAGCCTATGAAACCTTTGCTAAAAAGTATTGTAGTATGCATCCTTTTACTGGCCAATTCTTTAAGTCAAGCTCAATCCCCAACATTGCAGCCCACCATGACCACCTACTCAACTCCGATGGAAACTTACGTAATCCGACTCAAACCGGGGCAAGACCTGAAAAAAGAAATTATGCGATGGGCTAGTACACAGAAAATTAAGGCCGGTTGTGTAATTACTTGCGTCGGTAGTCTACAAGAAGCAAATATGCGCTTTGCCAACCAGCCAGAAGGCACTCGCCTGGAGGGGAAGTATGAAATTGTATCGTTGGTCGGGACTTTTTCGGAGGAGGCTGCGCATCTGCACCTTTCTATCTCTGACTCTACGGGCACCACCACGGGTGGGCATTTGATGGATGGAAACCTGGTTTATACCACTGTCGAATTAGTGTTGGGACACATGCCTGGCCTGGAATTTACCCGAGAAGTCGATCCTACTTTTGGGTACAAGGAATTGGTAATAAAGAAGAGAAAAAAGTAAAAGGGAGGCTGGATTTCCGTCTTCTAACAATACGGTATTGAGGTCAAGTTTTTCTAAAGAGAAAGTTTCCCCAATGAAATACTGAAAAATCAGTATTGACACGATCTTGCCGTTTGGGTACATTTCGATTCGAAAAACAGACGCTATCTAAACTATTTATCACTGAAATTTATGTTTGGTTCAACGATTTTGGAAGTTGTCATTGGAGTTGTATTCATTTATATGCTCCTGAGTTTATTAGCTACTACAGTCAATGAACTCATCATGACCTTGCTTTCCTCGGCAAGGGGCAGAGTGCTGGAAAGAGCCATTATGGCTATGCTGGATGATGCCATTCCTAGCGCTGAGATAAATCCAAAGAAGGGCGATGCAGGCAACGTTCCAGGTACCAAACTGGCCAAAGACTTTTACCAACACCCTATGATTGTCAAATTGTCGGAACAAGGCAAGGATGATAAGCCTTCTTATATCTCCAAAGTGTACTTCTCTACTATCGTAATTGATCTATTGAGTGCTAAGGATAAGGTCGAAATAGCTTTCGCAGATATAGTAGAGGTGATTAATAAGCTACCGGAAGGCAAAACAAAAGAACTTTTACTGTCTTTCGTGAAAGATATCACCAGACAGGTAAAAGATACAGAAGACCAAATCGAAGCTTTTAAGACAAAGCTCGAGCATTGGTACGACGAAATGATGGACCGAGCCTCGGGATGGTACAAGCGAAAAGTCCAACGGATGCTGTTAATTATCGGTTTTGTGATGAGCATCGTTTTCAACGCCGATACTTTTAACATTGTCAATCATCTATTTAACAATCCTGAGGATCGTGCTGGCCTGGTTACTCAAGCCGAACATTACCGTGATATGGTTGCTCAGAACTTAGGTTCCAAGTTGGCCGAGCAAGATACAACCAGCGCGGCGGATAGTAGCCAAGCGAGTACTAAATGCGACAGCCTGTGCAAATTTACATCTGCCCTAAAAGTGGGCGCGCCCAGCCTGATGCATCTGGCCAGAACACCCGAAGACAGCGTAGCGATCGAAAAAGTTGATTCACTGAATAAGGTAATCAATGGGTTGGTAAATGAGCAATTAACCGAGGCCAGTACTACTGCCGGAATGGGATGGAATTTACCAGCCCTTAAAGAATCAACATGGGATTTAGATCACTTTCTATACAGTCTACTCCAATGGCTTCTGTACATCCTGCCTCGGATTCCAGGCTGGTGCGTCACTGCCTTAGCAATCACTTTGGGCGCACCCTTCTGGTTCGACATGTTGAATAAGGTAACCAACATCCGGAATGTTGGCAAAAAGCCGGAGGAGAAGCCAAAAACGGATTCTCAATAGCTACTAGTGCATGGTAACCTTAGTTGTTAGAGTGGTGCTACGACTATAACCTTGATTGCTAGAGTCGTGGCACCACTAGTCTCTGCAAGGATTAAGGTGACAGACCACTAGTCATCTCAAGTATTATTTGATTTCTTATTTGCTCCTTATTACAAAAGATATCCAAACCTAACTACAAACACTTATTAAGTATGGCAAATAACAATATTAGTGTCGTCCCGGTCACTGCCAGATCGTGTAGGCCATTTACGCTGGAAGTAATGGTCTTCAGCCCCGAATCAGGCTACAAATTTCAGGTCTCGATCGAAAAAAGCTGCATCAAAGCAACTGTCGAAGATCCACCCATTGCCAAATGGAAATTAGTTTTTGATCTCTACAAAAAGAAGGCAGAGGGCTCGGATTTCGATCAGCTTGTCCATGTCTCCTATACCGCTGAAAATCCATTACAGGAGAAAAAAGTAGCCTCGATTGTCTCCAATGGGCTCAATCCAGATCAATCTGAGCAGCTAATTACCAGGGTACATCCAGCAGTAAAAGCCGTAGAAGACATCAGCAGCCTTCCAGCAGATGAGGCTGAAAAGGCCAAGCAAAAGGTAAAAAAAGAAATGAGTAAAACAGTTGACCTCTCTTTTACATAGTTAAAGATGATTTTTCGCCATGAGAACTGTGAGCGAATGCGCCAGAAGACATCATTCGACCGTTTTATTCAGTCTGTATTTGCTTCTCCTGCACTGGGCTTGGGCAAGTCCTGCTCAAGCCCAGTGTACTGGAAATGATTTGGCCGATTCACAGAAATATATTGTTCGGTCAGTAACAGTAGAAACCTTATTTGGCCGTGCTCCGCAAGCACTCAAAGATCAGCTTGCCAAACATCGGGGGGAGCTGTGGTCAGGTGATAACCGAGAAAATTACCGTAGGGAGGTAAAAGAATTCTTCCAGAAGAATGAAACCAGTATTGATGAAGATCGCTCGTTTGGCATCAACCAACAAAATTCATTGTATGTTCAGTCAACCTTTTTAAATGACTGTGTGCAAATTGTCCCTGTGGCCAACTGTCAGTCAATGCCTCCGGATAGCGCAGGCAATCCAGTGCTGAAATGCGTAGATGTCATTATCAAAATCAAAGTGCTTCCCATCAATACTGCTAGCCTTGGCGCTAACTTTCTTGACCTGGCACGATCGAACAAACTCAGATTTTACCGCGAATTGCCCCGTTCGCTGCTTGCCTTCAATCCGGCAATATGGATAGAGCACGACAATGCCTACGGCCTGGGATTGGCCGGTAGCCTATCCTCAGATTTACTCAGTCTGCCAACCATCTTGGGAAGCAAAAAAACAATGACGCAAAATACCAGGCTCCAACTGTCATTCAGCGGAAGTAAGTCACTCACCAAGTCATTTTATAATACAGCGACCAGTTTAGTTCTGTCTCATACACAAGCGCTACAACTAGTAGAATCCATTGGTCTGGAGGCCCACTATGTCGCTAACCAGCAGCCACAAGGGGAATGGGTTTTACGCACCAATGCCCTTCATATCAAACCAACGGCTCTTTTTAAGTTCAATCAGACAATTTTCAGTCAGCTAAGCCTAGGCGCAGGTTATCGGAGAGCTGGGAATAATGTTACGCAGATGCCTTACCTCTCTTCGGAAACCATAGAAAACGCTTTTGAGTCTCGTGCTATACTCGACGGCAGCATAGCTCAAGGATTTATCAGGGCAGCGGCTTGGTATGATGCGGCTTCATTGGAAAAAAATGCTGGCTCCTACAGGCGTTTGGCAGCAATGGTTGGGTATAGTAAAAGCTTTGCCTTGCCCCAATGGAAATGCCGGATTGTTAACATTGATGGACAACCGACCTGTATCTTTCCCAAAAAAAATCCGCCTGCTATTGGTGTTGAACTCCTGTTGGGTGCAGGCTATGCCTGGGGAGAAGTTCCTACCTATGCTCGCTTTTATGGGGGAAATCAGCAAGGCAACTTTCTGTACAATGCAACGAGTGAACCTAGCTTGAGTCAATTACCCAGTGGCCCTCTCCTCCGAAGCTTTGGACGCAATAGAGCAAGTGCTGAAACAACATCAAACTACGCCCAAGGCGGCACTTCTTATTGGAACGCCAGTTTATCGGTAAGCCTGCCCATACCTATTTTGTCAATACCATTGATTCCAGCAGAAACGGTAGAAGAGGGAGATTCTTGCTTCAAATGCAAGTCTCTGAAAGACATCCTGAAAATTCACGTAAGCAAGGGAAAAAACCTTTTGATTGATGCGTTGGCTATCCAAAAGCTTACGGCTCAACAACGGACAGATTTAACATTGGGCTCCTCCGATAGCTTGACAACCGAGGAAACTGCCAGATTGGCTAGTGCAAAAAAAGCATTCCAACAAGCGCGGGTAGACGTACAGCCGGAAACGGACAAAGTTTGGCGAAAACTGACTCCTACCATCAATTACATAGCCGACTATGCCAACCTCTTCGCCATTAAACCGATTGTTATGTTTGATGTGGCCGGCATTTCCACCAGTTCACGCGCTACCGAACCGCCTTCGACTTCAGCAGAAAGTAACACCCGCACGCGAATGGCAGTGGGCGGCGGGTTGCAGTTGAATGTCGCTGTTGCCAAATTCGAAGTAGGCTATCTACATACGTTGCGTTACCAGCCTGGTGATGACCAAGGAAACTTTGTCGTTCGTTTGATCTTTGAAAAGCTTTTTTAACTAAGGAGAAACTGTCAAATTGTGCGAGATTTAAGAAACAAATCTCTGATGCCTATTTATACCACTTTTTATGCTTCTCCACTGGGCATTTTAGCCATTCAGGGAAATGACCAAGCCATTACTTCAGTGGCTTTTGCTGAAGAAAAAGACTATGTAAGCGCAGAAGTACCGAATTCTCTGCAAACCTGCGTTCAGCAACTGGGCGAATACTTCAGTGGTAGTCGACAGGTATTTTCATTCCCAATTGCCCAGCCAGGAACAGATTTTCAGCAAAAGGTATGGAATGTATTGCTCTCAGTTCCTTTCGGCCAAACGGCTTCTTATCTTCATATTGCCCAACTACTCAACAATCCAGGCTCGGTACGGGCAGTTGGTATGGCCAATGGGCGAAACAACCTGGCTATTGTTGTTCCCTGTCACCGCATCATTGGTAATAATGGCAAACTGGTAGGCTATGCTGGTGGCTTGTGGCGAAAGCAGTGGTTGCTCGAACACGAACGCAAGCAGACTGGACAAGGGCAATTGGCGCTATTTTAGTGGCTCTCGCTGCCTAAAGTTAAGTGTTTGTTAAAAATCAGATGATTTTGTCCGTTGCTTTTCACTTCAACAAAAATAAAACCATTTGCTCTTCCGTATAATATTGCTCCCCTGCTTTGATGGCATTCTTTTCTACAGAGAAAGTTTCAAAGCCGAACTGGCTGTATAGTCGTTTGGCTTTGTCATTAGACGCAATTACCGTCAGGTTAATCTGCTCTATTCCAGTAAGCTTCCGCGCCCGGCTAATCACTTCCGCAACCAGTTGCCTTCCAACGCCTTTACCGCCATGATCTGCTGCTACGTACATGCGAAAGAGCAAGCCTTTGTGTCGCAGCTTCTCTCTGGTTGCACCTTCTCGCTGGAAACTCACCACACCCATCAATTCCCCCTTCTCAGAAATGACTCCCAAGGTAAAGCTATCTGCCGTGCCACGCGTAGGAAAAGGTTCGTATTGTTCGTCTGAAGGGCTCATCCGGAAGCAATCCTGATGCGCGACAACGCCCTGCGTGAAAAAGGATTTGTATTGGTAATTATTGGCGATAGTCAGTTCAATAATGTTCATTTCGCGTTAAATGGTTAAAATAATCTGCCGATCTATTTATCCCGATAATCTACAAAATCTACTGGCTTGCGATTACCGATGGCGAATTTTACTTTTTCTACCACTTCCTTAGTAACAAACTTCAAAGATGGCGCTACCCTCAATTTGGCTCTGAATGTGTCTTTGATTTGCTTTTCAAGGGCATCACTGTAATGCTCGGTGAAGATGTTAGCGACCAATTCATCCGTTCCTAATTCGTTGGTTGACACCTCAATAAAATAAGAATCCACCTCATCAATGCTATTGAGTATATCGTTCAAAGAAGGCGGATATAAAGTAGTCCCCTTGTATTTAATCATATGATTCTTCCTGCCCAATATTGGCCCTACCCGCCAGGTAAGCCGTCCGCAGGCGCAAGGCTGCTGATGCAAGACCGCAATATCGCCCGTCTTGAACCGCAGCAAGGGCATACCTTCGATGCCGATGGTAGTAATGGTCAGTTCTCCGGGCATGCCATCGGACACAGGCTGATTGTTTACATCCAGGCATTCGACTATAGCCAGCTCAGGAATTAAATGCCCACCCAATCCTTGTTCGCACTCGGTAAAGGCAGTACTCATTTCGGTAGAAGCGTAAGTAGAATGCAGCGTAACAGGCCACTTATCGGCAATTTTTCTACTGATTTCATTCATAGAAAAATCTTGGTTTCTGATCGCTTCTCCAATACAGATTATTTTGCGAATACCAGCATTCCGATAGTCGATTCCTTTCTGTTCGGCAAACTCAATTAACCGCAAAACAAAAGAAGGCACCGCAATCAGAATGGTTGGCTTAATGCGCATGATGGTGTCCCACTGTAATTCCGGATTGCCGGGGCCTACTCTGATAATACCTGCTCCTAGCTTGCGGAGGCCAGAAAAATAGGCCAAGCCAGCCATGAAGCGCCGATCCAGGGTTACCGTCAGTTGCACTTTGTCTTCCCGGCATACACCAGCACATTGCATAGAACGGAATTCATTATAGGCCAACCGATCTAAATCTTGATCGGTGAGAATAAAGACGACGGGATCGCCCAGTGTGCCGGAAGTAGTAACATAGTCTATAATTTTGTCCTCTGGTACACAAATAAAATCCTTATTGTAGAGTTGCAAATCCTGCTTTTCGGTAGGCGGAATTTGCACCAAATCTTCTAGCGTACGAATATTGGCAATATCAATGTTATGTTGCTCAAATAAGCGGGCGTAAAACCGGGAATGCTGTTGCACATAAAGCAAAGTCTCCTGAAGCTTTCCTTCCTGAAA
Organism: Bacteroidota bacterium; assembly: GCA_040385915.1. Classification (GTDB taxonomy): domain Bacteria; phylum Bacteroidota; class Bacteroidia; order Cytophagales; family ES-bin-26; genus ES-bin-26. Next base: position 2,448 of record JAZKGK010000148.1, on the reverse strand, counting down.
CTGTCTAATCTCTCTACTCTCTAGTGGGACTTTTATATCATGCCAATTCATTACTCAATAGTTGTTAGCAATTAGGTATTAGTAATTAGGTTTTAGGTTTTAGGTTTTAGGTTTTAGAGCGGTTAGAAACAAATGAAACAACTAGTTTCCAAGCTAATGGCTAACAACTAATAGCTAACTGCTACTCCGCCTCAATGATTACAAATGCGATGGCTACCTGCGAAGTATGCGATAGGGAAAGATGGATTTTAAAGTTTGGTACCGCAAATATTTCCTTCACTTTTTCATGCAACAGCGGTGAAAGATGGATATCTGGCTTACCAGAAGGGTTATTTTCGACTTCTATTTCGTTTAATTCGCAGGCGATCAACAAACCGGTGCCCAGGGCTTTCAAGAATGCTTCTTTGGCAGCAAAACGGGCGGCATAGCTTTCAAACCGATTCTTTATTTTTTCGCAGTAAGCCGTTTCATTGGCAGAAAACACTGCCTGACAAAAGGCTGCCCGATGCAAAACCTTCTGTTCTATGCGGGCAATCTCAACTACATCAGTACCTATGCCCAAAATCATTTGCCTTTTTCTATCTTCTCCTGGTTGGCAGTGATTTTCGCTTGTATGCTCTGTCTATCCGTTACCGAAGGCATTTCTTTCCCAAGCGCCTGGCGATAATACTGGCTAGACTCTGCATACTTTTTCTTCTTCTGAAAATAATCTCCCACTAACTGATAAGCATAGTAATAATCCGGGTTGGCAGCGATGAGCTTGTCTACTTTAGCAGGCGGCAGTTCCCAATCCTTGTTAGTCAAATTTGCCTGTATTTCGGCAGCGGTATTTCTGTAAAAAACAAAGTTGCGGTAGGAAGGAGAAAACAAAAAGCTATCGGCAGCAATGACCAGGCTTTTATCAGTAATGCTTTCTACGGTGTGCCGCCCAGAAGCATCTAAACCACTGTTAGGCTTAAATACACCCTCCAGATGAATAGCCACGTAGTCGCCCAACTGGTAGGGGCTAGTAGAAATCCAGACCAACTTCTTATAGGGATTAAAAATAATGGAGTGGTGCGCAATTAACTGGTTGACAGCTTTAGGATTGCCCCAACCAATGGATTTCCCTTGCAAGCCTCGTTGGTCGCGCAGGAGAGCAGCCATCTTTTTCTCATTCATTTTGGGCACTGCCTGTAGTAGCTCTTCTACCCGTTGATGGCGGTAAACGGAAGTACTGTCGTTCATATCTTCCACATTGAGCGGCGTATTTTTCAGCTCCTTGCTTTGATAATGGTTAGCACAGACAATTCGGGTATCGTTGGGATAGTATAGAGCCGTTGTTTGGGGTGTTTTCTCGATGACGGCTATTTTCCGATCCTTGGCCGAGCCAATCATAAACGACTCTGATACAAAGCAGGTGTGTTTCTTGGCAATGGCATATGCCTCGTCAATGGTAGAAGCATATTGCAATATCTCACGGCCAATGATGGAAACTGGTGTTCCGGTCTGGGAAGGCATGCCCGACTTGTCAGCATTGAGCGTAACGGTGAGCCCCTGCATATTCATGCCCGATAATACGCCACACATTCCGCCCCAGGTCACCGACATAAACTGGTATCCTTGTTTGGGGTTGATAAAAGCAATGATTTTTTCTCTGGCAAAATCATCTCCCACATAAAAGTCGAAATTACGACCGATGTACATGGTGCTGTCTTCTGCGTATTGATCCCAGGCACCAAGGGCAGTACAAGCCACCAAGTGCATATTTTGTAGCGCATGCCCTATGTCGTGCGCTGCGTGGTAGTTGAGCATACGCTGGTAAGCAGGCGCGATATAGGAATATTTTTCAGAAGCAGAGAGCGATACTCCATAAATTTCCTTCTGGTATTCTAAGGGTATGTGTTGATCAATTTTCCTATTAAACCAGCCAACAAAAACCTTGAGAAAGAACTGATAAATTCCAGCAGGAACCTTCTTGTTGATTTCATTGACAAAATATACTTCCTGCTGCTGTGCCAACTCCTTCGTTAGTAATCCGATAGCATAGCCCCTTTCAAAGCCCTCACCTTCGGCATACATATACCACAAGCCTGGCCTTTCTTTCTTCAACCAGTTAGGCCCGTATTGATAGCCATCGCTTGTATGAATACGTTTTAAAGCAGGATTAATGACAGTAAGATCTTGTTCAGGAGGTGCTATTCTGAGGCTATATAAGAACAGAATACAGGAAACAACCAGAATAAAGAGAATAGCCAGCGCTATTTTTTTGAACTTCATATTATAAGTACTGACTTATCAATAAGCAACAGGTTTTCTTTAGCATAGCTATTGTACATACGGTTAATAATCAACAGATGTACACTAGTTATTTTTCATTTAATTTCCTCATCAATTCTTCAATAAGGCGGTCTTTTGCTTCTAAAGCTTTCAGATATTTTTTTTCTTTATCCTCAAACATCGCATTCA
>JAZKGK010000147.1:0-52481 GCA_040385915.1 Bacteroidota bacterium | reverse complement strand
TTCATCTCGAACAATTTGAGCATGTATTCCTCAATGGAGAAATAGTTATACCTGCGGATAAAAATTTGGATGCACCTTCCTTAGAAACGGAACTAAGCGAATACAAACCTGACCTGATAATTATATATGGATATTTTCAGAAATTACAAAGGAGGGCACATCGCTGGGCTATAGCGAACAAAATAAAATTAGCCTATATTTCTGATAGTGAGCTTCTTCACAAGAGAAATAAAATTAAAGAGTTTTTAATGGTTTTTTTTATTAGAAGATATTTTGCAAAAATAAATTATTTTCTTTCAGTCGGCGATGCAAATGAAGCATTTTACAGACAATATGGAGTAAAACATAGCCAAATTATTCGCATGCATTTTCCTATTGATGTTATTCAGTACGAGAGCAGTTATATACAAAAGAATATATTGCGCAAAAAGATAAGAGCGCTTTTTAATATTGGAGACAATGAAATAATATCTTCTGTAGTAGGTAAATTAGTTTCTTGGAAAAACCAGGACCATATAATTGATGCTTTGAAGGTATTAGAAGAGGAGAGTATTTATCTCAACCTGTTCGTAATAGGCTCTGGTGAAATGATGGAACTGTGGCAACAGAAAGCAAAAACGCTGAAACAAAGTAAAGTGCATTTTGTAGGATTCATAAATATTGAAGATCTGCCAGCTTATTATGCTGCATCCGATATGTATATACACCCAGCTTCTATTGAGCCACATTCTATAGGAGTAAGTGAAGCCATTTATATGGGATGCCCTATTATCATGAGTGATCGTTGTGGTAGTTATGGTACGAACGATGATGTACAGGATGGAAAGAATGGGTTTGTTTTTGAGTTTGGTAATATTCAGGATCTTGCAGAAAAAATAAAAATACTTTGTAAAGATGAACTTACTAGAATCACATTTGGAGAATATTCTCATACTATATCAAAAAAATTTCAACTAAGGTCTCATATAGAAACATTGAATGACCTTAAAATAAAGTGTGCATTTTGAAAACAATCAAAACAATACTAAATACACTATTATGTAATCAGCTAACAGGATGGCTGACATTATTTATTTTCCAAAACGCTATTCCAGATATCCGATGGAGAAAATATAGGTTTATTGTCGATGAAAAATCGGTTAATAAAAGAATGATAGCATCTATATTATGGGGGTTCTATGAAAGTGCAGAGATAAGATATATAGAACAATATCTTAATGGTAATTTGAATGTGTTGGAACTAGGAGGCAGTATTGGCATTGTATCTAGTCATATCGCTACAAAGCTGAAAGCAGGCAAACTGTTCGTATCTGTAGAAGCCAATCCTTATCTAGTGGATATAATTGAAGCTAATGTTGGTAGACATATTTCAAAAGGAGCTTCTCTAAAAGTATTAAATTATGCGGTAAGTTATGGTAGAGAGCAGGTGCATCTTAATATTACCAATAACAACACAGAAACTAGAGTGATTAAGGAGGAAACTATTGAAAAAATAGGGATAGTAGTAAATACTAAAACAGTAGGAGCTATTGTCAGGGAATTTAATATGAATGAATATGCTTTGGTGTGTGATATAGAAGGGTCTGAAATAGAAGTATTGTTGCATGAAGATAGTAGTTTGGAAAAATGCAAGCAATTATTCATCGAGCTACATGATACTTTTTATTGTGAAAAGCCTTACTCAGTTGCTGATTTGAAAGAACTTATACAAAGCAAACATGGGTTTATGCTTATTAAGCAACATGGTCCAGTTTGCTATTTTTCAAAATAACTGGGATAAATTCAATGACTGAGCAAGGTTTAGATAAATCAATTAATCAGCGTATACCAGAGTTAGATGGCTTAAGAGGAATAGCCATATTATTAGTGGTTTCCTTTCATTACGTCAATAACCAATTAATAAATACAGGAAATTTCATTGGCAAGATACTTAGTAAGCTTACTTACTTTGGTTGGGTTGGAGTTGATTTTTTCTTTGTTTTGTCAGGTTTTTTGATTGGTAGTATTTTGATTAAAAATAGGAATTCTACTAATTATTTTTCCACCTTTTATTTTCGGCGATTAATGAGAATCGTCCCTAATTATTATCTCCTGATTTGTTTATTCATCCTGATTTTGAATATTCCTTTCTTTGCCAAAAATACTTTTCTTACTGGAAATAATATTTTACCTGCCTGGTCATATTTCATGATGGTTCATAATTTTTTTATGGGAAGCTTGAATAACATGGGCAATGATTCTATATCTGTAACCTGGTCAATTGGTATTGAAGAGCAGTTTTATATTTTGTTTCCGCTTATAGTCTTTTTTCTAAAAGGTAAATGGCTGCCTTATGTTCTAGTTATATTTATTATTTCAGCATCTATTATTCGCTTGCAATTCAGTAGTTGGATTCCTGCTTATGTATTGTTGCCCTGTAGGATGGATGCCATATCTCTTGGAGCTTTACTTGCCTACTATAATCAACAATATAATTTAAATGATATTGTGCGTAAGCATTTTATCTTCTTTGTTATAGTATTGGTCATGGATGTAGCTATATGTGGTATATTTTATACAGTTTATGATGATTTGGGAAGTGTTAAACATACCTTATTTGTAGTTTTTTTTACTATAGGGATCTTATTTGCCCTTACTAAAAAGCAATCTTGGTATGGCTATTTATTACGGAATAAATTATTGATTTGGGTAGGTACAATCTCTTATTCTTTGTATTTGTTTCATTATATGATATTAGGACTTTTTCATCAGATAGTAAGTAATAAGATAGGACTTGGTATAAATAATAGCAAAGATATAATGGTTACATTGTTAGCTTTGTTCTCAGCCATCCTGTTTTCTTGGGGCATATATAAGTTAATGGAGTTACCTTTGGTCAATTGGGGAAAAAAGATTAAATATTGACTATGAAAGTATTAGTTGTTGGTTCTGATAAAATATTTGCAATAGAAAATTGTTATGTCAAATACTTAAAAGAATTAGGCGTAGAGGTTAATCAATTCTCTGCTCAAAGTATTTTTTATGATTATTACCAAAAGAATATTTTAAATAAACTCATTTTCAAGGCAGGTTTATCTTCTGTTTATATAAAAATTAATCAATTATTTAAGCAAGCAGTAGAAAATTTTCAGCCTGATGTGATATGGGTATTTAAAGGCATGGAAATTTTTCCAGAATCTTTGCAATGGGCGAGCAATAAAAAGATAAAGCTAGTAAATTATAATCCAGATAATCCTTTTTTATTTTCAGGTAAGGGAAGTGGTAATCAGAATGTTACTAAATCTATTCCATTGTATGATATGCATTTTACTTATAACCTTGCAATCAAAAAAAAAATGGAAGACGATTATTACCTTGCAACTGCTTTCTTACCATTTGGCTTTGATATAAGTGAAGCTTTATATGATGAATGTAGTAAACAAGAGGAAGTTATTAAAGCTTGTTTCCTGGGTAACCCAGATAAAAAGAGAGCTTTCTTTGTTGAAGCATTGGCCGCGGAAGGAATTGAGATGGATATTTATGGTAATGATTGGAGTAAATTTGTGCATCATCCTAAAATAAATATTTTCCCGCCTGTATATGGCAATGAACTTTGGAAAGTGTTACGTAGGTATAGGTTGCAGTTGAACCTAATGCGGATACATAATGAAGATTCTCATAATATGCGCACATTTGAGGTTCCCGGTATTGGGGGCATATTGGTAGCTCCTAACACCCCAGAACATCGATTTTTTTTTGTAGATAGAAAAGAAGTTTTTTTGTATGAAGATGTAAAACATTGTACAAAACTAATGCAAGAACTACTGAGTCTGTCTCCTACAAAAGCCCTACAAATTCGCCAACAGGCTAGACAACGTTCTGAAAATTCAGGATACAGTTATAAGGAAAGAGCAGAGCATGCATTGAAGCAAATGGTTTTATTACATGCGTAAAATAGCCATCATCCATTTTAGTCCGATTGAGCTGTATCCTCCCGTGATGAATTTTCTAAATGTCATGGTTACTGATGCAAAAGATACTAGAATAGATGTATATACAACTCAAACAATAACTTCTATACTCAGTGAGTTTAAGTCACCTTTATCTAACTTAAATATTGTTCGCATAGGGAAGACAGGTCAGCAATTAGGAGTATTAGTTCGGTATTGGAATTATTTTATTTTTTATTTTGGCTGCTTTTATCGACTGATTCGTTACAGGCCTCATACTCTTTTATACTATGAAACTTTATCCTCTTTACCTGCATTATTATACAAACGTTTTATAAATAGAAGTGTCAGACTATTAGTTCATTATCATGAATATACTAGTCTAGAGGAATATAGAAAAAATATGCTGTTGACAAAGATTTTCCATCGGATGGAAGAGCATCTCTATTCTTCGTTTATCTGGATTTCTCATACCAATAAGACAAGGCTTGTAAATTTTATGGCTGATCATGCTTCTGTTAAATTTGGTTCAACGTATGTGCTACCTAATTATCCCCCTAAGTCGTGGTTCTCAAAAGCTAACTGCTGGCATACAGGAGCAACGCTGCGAATAATATATGTTGGTTCACTGGGGTTAGATACTACTTTTATACAAGAGTTTTGTAATTGGGTTAAGGTTCAGGCTGGAATAGTAACTTTTGATATTTATGCTTACAATATAAGTGAAGAAGTGAAATTCTACATAAGCAGTCTAGATTCAGACTATATTAAGGTTTATCAAGCTGTTAATTATGTAGACTTGCCCGACATATTATCCAATTATCATGTAGGAATAATTCTTTATAAAGGTCATATACCTAATTATGTACATAATGCCCCCAATAAGCTATTTGAATACCTCGCTTGTGGATTAGATGTCTGGTTCCCTCAACAACTGCTTGGAAGTTATGAATATATCACTCAACAAACTTATCCTAAGGTTCTCATGGTAGACTTTGAGCATTTATATGAGTTTGATTGGGTTAAAGCAGTTGAAAGAAAAGAGTTAGTTGAGGCTATTCCTGAATTTTATTGTGAAAATGTGCTCGGACTGTTAGTGAATCGTATTAAGGCAATACTATGAATGCCTCCAATTATAGCAAAACGGGAATAATAGCTTTTTTTGCATCAGTTATCTTTTTGTTCCTACTATTTTCAGGCAATTATTTTTATTCTGCAGTTGGAGTTGCCTTTTTTCTTTTTTTCTTGCTAAAGTTTCTTGACGATTTAGGCAACAGAATTGCTCTTATGAGCCTTATAGTTCTGCTTGCCTCTTTGCAATGGATTGTCGGCCCTTATCTTTCTTACCGATATTTTCCTGATGATCCAATATATTATATGATAGTGGAAGAAGCGGTATACATGGATTATGTTGTACCTGCTACTATCTGTATGTCACTTGGATTATACATTCCCCTCAGTCGTCAGAAGGTAAATATAAGTCAATTAATAGAACATATTAGACTGTCAATCCTTCAGTACGCTAATCTTGGATTAGTACTGATAGGGATCGGCCTAGGAGCAAAGCTGCTAGAAGGGATTATGCCTGCAAGCCTTAGATTTATTATGTTTTTGCTTGGAGGATTTCAGTTTATTGGTGTATATTTTTTACTGCTAAGTGAAAGAAAATATAAATGGATGATCTTTGGGTTGGTACTAGGCATATTGGTAATAAGCACCATACGCAGTGGGTTATTTCACGATCTGATTTTATGGATAGGCTTTTTGTCCATGATTATCTCGGTTTTTTATCGAATTAGTTATGGGCGTAAAATTATCCTTTTTCTAGCGGCATTAGTAGGGATTGTAATAATCCAATCCGTAAAGGGACAATATAGACAACAAATCTGGTATGGCGAAAATATAGTGATTGGAGAAGATAATGAAAGTGTATTTACAGACTTAGTGCAGGAAAAAATAGATAACCCATCCTTATTAGTCTCCGAAGAAAATTTAGAGAATCTGGTAACCCGAATTAACCAGGGTTGGATTATTGCTAGAGTTATGGATAATGTACCTACTAACGAACCTTATGCAGAAGGTAAAACGGTTGTGGAGGCAGTTTTTTTTGTTTTAGTTCCGCGTTTTCTTAATCCAGCTAAAGAAATCGGCACATCTCGCGAATACTTCATGAAATTTACTGGCTTACAATTGACTGAGGAAACCTCTATGGGAATAAGCCAAGTAGGGGAATTTTATGCCAACTATGGTGCGAGAGGAGGTATTCTTTCTTTATTCTTCTTAGGTCTTTTCTTTAATGTATGCTTATCTAAAATTTACAGTATTTCAAAAGCGCATCCTACAATAATTTTGTGGATACCTTTAATATTCTTGCAGGTTGTAAAAGCAGAAACCGATATTGTTACTATCGTTAATCACCTTTTTAAAGCTTCAATATTAGTATGGATTACTTATTTAATTGCTATTAAAATTTTTAAGATTAAGATTTGATAAGCATGATTGTGAGTGCTTTTAATTTATAAAGGATTTGTTTTTATTGCGAATTATGGATGTTTTTGCCTGTGTTTTCTCTAATCACTTATTTTAGTTAGGCAAACGAATATCTGTTTTGTTTTATTATTAATGCAAGCTACTTCACCTAAAAAAGTCCTTCTCCTTACCGATTGGTATTTACCAGGCTTCCGTGCCGGCGGCCCTATTCGATCCTGCGCCAATCTAGTAAATGCCTTAAAAAATGACTGTGAGTTTTTTGTTTTGACCCGAGAGTTTGATTTAGGTGAAAAAAAACCTTATGCGAATATTCAATCAGATATCTGGGTAACCACAGAACCTAACGTACATATCTATTATGCATCGCAAAAGCAATTGCGGCTTGATAAATTAGCTAAACTACTTGCTTCGGTTGCATTTGACACGGTTTATTTGAATAGTATGTATTCTTTGTATTTCACTATATTTCCGTTACTAATATTCAAAGGCCGGGCATATAAAGATAAAAAGGTGGTACTGGCTCCCCGTGGTATGCTAGCCAAAGGTGCAATGTCAGTAAAATCTAAGAAGAAGGAGTTTTTTATTCGGTTTTTTAAATTTTCTGGTATACAACGAAAAATTATTTTTCAGGCCACAGACCAACAAGAGCTACTAGATATCCAGCGGATATTTGGTTTGGATACTGCTGTTATAACCCTCAATAATTTCCCTGGTTCTGGAGCACAATATCGTTCAATTATCAAAAAAACAGGTATTCTTAAGCTCATCTGCGTATCAAGGGTATCACCAGAGAAAAATATACTAGGTTTAATAGCTTTCCTAGCTCAAGTACGCCTGACAGGAGGAGAGGAAATTCAAATGGATGTATATGGGGCTCTACCACCTACGGCCTATGTTGAACAGTGCAAAGATACTATTCAATTTGTCCCTAGTAATATTCGAGTTAGTTTTAAAGGAGAGCTTAATCACGAATCCTTATTAGAGACTTTGATACAATACCATTTCTTTATACTCCCTACTTTGGGAGAGAACTTCGGCCATGCTATATTTGAAGCTATGAGTGCGGGTAGGCCAGTAATTATTAGTGATCGAACGCCCTGGAAAGATTTGGAAACAAAAAAAGTGGGCTGGGATATTCCCCTAGATAAGCCCGAAGCTTTTGTCGAAATCATTCAACAATGCTGTCAAATGGGACAAGCAGAATATAATTCTTTGAGTATTGCTGCCTGGGAATTTGCTAAAGGCTATCATAGTTCGGTAAATTTAAAAGACAATTACATTGATTTGTTTAGTAAAGAGGTTTAATAGACTTGTTAAGCCTCTTTAATAGAGATGTGTGTCATAATAAATACTACATGTTTAATAAAATAAAAGACAAACAAACATATCTTTCAGTCATTGGACTGGGGTACGTTGGCCTACCTATCGCATTGGCATTTGCGAAGAAAGTAAAAGTGCTCGGCTTTGATATAAATTCTGACCGGGTTCATATGATGCAAAACCATATTGATCCTAGTAACGAATTAAGTCCAGAGGATTTTCAAGGCTGTGATATTACGTTTACATCTGATCCTGAAGACTTGAAGCTCGCTTCTTTTTATATTGTAGCTGTACCTACTCCCATTGATAGCCATAATATGCCTGATTTGAAGCCGTTGCTGAAGGCAACGGATACTTTAAGTAAAGTACTTAAGAAAGGGGACTACGTCGTGTATGAATCTACTGTTTATCCTGGTTGTACGGAAGATGATTGCGTACCTATTCTAGAAAAGAATTCTGGCTTGCGCTATCGGGAAGACTTCAAAGTAGGATTTTCACCTGAGCGTATCAATCCAGGAGATAAGACCCACACGCTATCGAAAATTACTAAAGTCGTTTCTGGCTGCGATATGGTATCAGCCGAGCATATTGCTCAAATATATGAAATGGTGGTAGATGCCGGCGTTTACCGAGCCTCCTCCATTAAAGTAGCAGAGGCTGCAAAAATTATTGAGAATACCCAGCGGGACTTAAATATTGCCTTAATGAACGAGCTATCCATTATTTGTGATAAGCTTGAAATCAACACCTTTGAAGTGCTAGAGGCAGCAGGTACTAAATGGAATTTCTTAAAGTTTTATCCCGGCTTAGTCGGAGGACATTGTATTGGAGTTGACCCTTACTACTTAACTTTCAAAGCAATCAAACTAGGCCATCATCCAGAAGTTATTTTGAGTGGCAGAAAGATCAATGACAGCATGGGTAATTACATTGCTACCAAGACTGTCCAATTGCTTATTAAGGCAGGTAAGAATGTCTTAAACTGCAAAGTATTGATGATGGGAGCTACATTTAAAGAAAATGTATCGGATATACGGAATTCTAAAGCGATTGATATTATTAAAATGCTGAATTCTTTTAGTATCCAGGTAGATGTTGTAGACCCATGTGCTAAACCACACGAATTCGCGGAAGAATACGGGTTAGAGTTACTTGAAAAAGTAAAAGATAACTATGATGCAATAATTGTGGCGGTGAGCCACAATCAATATATTAATTTAAAGGAAGGTTATTTTAAATCAATTGGAACAGAGAATGCAATTTTAATCGATATTAAAGGTCTTTATCGAAACCAAATTGACCAAATGGTTTATTGGAGTTTGTAATAATATATCGAATGTTTATTGTGCTTTTCTCATAGAATATGGAGTAGATAGTATATGTAATTAGATGAAAGAAACGGCTCTGATAAATTTTAATAATTCTTGGTATTCACCTAAAGCATCTAAGCTAAAGCAAATAAGTTGGTATATTGTTAACTGTCTTTTTTTTAAAAATTCTTTAAATCCAATTAATTTTATTAAGGTTTTCCTTCTTAGAAGTTTTGGAGCAACTATTGGGATAGGGGTTGTTATTAAACCTAATGTGAATATAAAATATCCATGGTTATTAGAAATTGGAGAATATTCTTGGATAGGAGAGAGTGTGTGGATTGATAATTTAATTCATATTAAAATTGGCAAAAATGTCTGTGTTTCTCAAGGAGCCCTTTTGTTGACAGGAAACCATGATTACAAGAAAAGCACTTTTGACCTACAAGTGGGAAAGATTATTTTAGAAGATGGCGTTTGGATCGGAGCTCGAGCAGTTGTATGTCCTGGTCTTATTTGCCATACCCATTCTATACTAACGGCTGGCTCTATAGCTACTAAAGACTTAGAGCCGTATAAAATATACCAGGGAAATCCTGCTACTATAGTAAGAGAAAGAACAATAGTCTAAAATTTAGGCCTAGCAAAGTATTGATATAGTTTCCTAAATGGCTTTAGCCACATCGTATAAAATCTAGGTTTAAGCTCATTTAACTGCCACGCTAAATAATCTTCTTTATTAGCCATCAATCGATTTTTTAAAGATAGGTTACTCACTCCTCCTGTCCGCATTCGTACTAATATTTGAGGAAGGTAAGCTAATTTGATTTTATGCTTATGAATTACCCTAAGCATAAATTCATAGTCCGCTGCACTTTTAAAACTTGTATTAAATTTTCCATATTTCTGATAAATTTCTTTTTTGACGAAAAAAGTTGGATGGGGAGGCATCCAGCCTCTTAAAAAAGTATTAACTACATAAGGCTTAGCCTTCCAGTATCTTACAATTTTAGTGATATCCTTTGCATCAACATATAATAAATCACCATACAAAGCATCAGTATTTTTGGCATGAAATATTGATGCTACATCACTAATTACACTAGTGTTTTCGTAGAAATCATCGGAGTTCAATAAGCCAATTACGTCACCAGTAGCCAATTCTAAGCCCTTATTCATAGCATCATAAATTCCCTTATCTGGTTCCGACACCCATTTGGATATTTTTCCTTCAAACTTTCGAATGATATCTACTGTGCCATCTGTAGATTTGCCGTCAATAATAATGTATTCAATATTGGGATAATCTTGTGAAAGAACCGATTCTATAGCGTGAGAAACTGTACTACAATTATTATAAACCGCAGTGATGATAGAAATTTTAATACTCATTAAGCAAATGAAGTAAGTCTCTTGAGTTATAGAGAGCGAATTTATAATATACGTTTTCCAGTACAAGTATAGTAAATACTAATTAATGTATTAATGGGGTAGAAACCATTTACAATAAAATAAGAAGGCAGTGCTAATACACTGCCTTCTTATTTTATTAATACTTGCACAATGAAATTAAATTATCTAAATCTTGGTCTTTGTACTACATTGACAAGTATGTAACTGATATGAAATCCAGTAGTTAAATACCAATCATTATCTTTAGGATCTCCTCGACGAGAGCCACTGGACGGAGCCGTAGCAGGGTTAAAAGGATCATAGCTAGGCGTGTCAGCATCAGTAATACCAAAGTTAGCTAGAGCAATTCTTTGTAATTGATCCTTTCGAGATTGCCCAGTTGCTGCACCAAATTTTTCTAAATTGCGATCAGCCATTGTACGAGCTAAATCTGAACTTAAATTGTTAGGGTCAACATACTTTCCACTTACATCATCAAGGTAATCAGTAAAAGTGAAACGGATGCCAGCTTCAAAACCAATATCTATTCTTTGACTTGCTTTATACCGTACCCCTAGACCAAAGGGCACTACTATATGCGCAGGCGAATAAGATTTTCCTTCCGTTTGTAATGGTCTAAGGGATGTCCACATACCACTTGCATTGTCTGATGGTGTTTTCGCCTGCGGGTTAGAGTAAATTACTCCTACACCCAAAAATGCATATGGTGACCAAGTAGAACGTTTGAAAAAAGGATTATTGTTTTCGAAGAGATCAAATAAGCCAGTAGCCGAAAGTTCGATGATATCGTTTCTGAAATGAAGGTTTCTCATATATCTCCCGATCGAATTAGCCTTAGTAGGATCGGCTGATGTATTATCATCTCCTCTTAAACGTTGATACGCTAACTCAGCTCTACCGGTAATCCGAGGAGTGAACTTATGGGTAACAAATACATTGAAGCTAGGTTGGGTAAATTTCAGGTCAAGACTTACCAGTGAGGGTGTAGGCGAAAGATCGCCATAATAATTGGCTACACCAACACCGCCACCTACTGCAGTATAGAACCTGCTTCGGTACCAGATAGGAATATTACGCTTATACCGTGGCTTTCGACTTTGTGCCATTGCTGGCTCCAGCAAGGTTATGAGAGTCAAAATTATTAATAGAAAAGTATATTTTTTCATATCCAATGATAATAAAAATGGTTTAATGTCCTGTTTGTTAAGCTTATAATAATGCTGCTTCAGCTTGCAAGCTAGTAGTTTTCCTGTTAGGAAATTAAACTTGGAAAGTAGGTTTTTGGGGATATAATCTTAAGCTTGTTTTATTGCACGTCACAATGAATACGCTAATATATTATAAACCTTTATTTTTTCCTGATATTATAACGGGAAATTTATAAAAATCTCATATTCCTTGGATTGTATACAATAATAATGAATCAGAAGATGATACTAACAAAGAAAAAACTTGCCTCAAACCAAGTAAACTCACTGCTTTGTATCTTATTTACATGACCTTTGCTGCTTTTTTATATAATTAGGTGAAAGCTTTAATCGCCAAGCGTATCCAATGAATTTGTTATTTGTGTTGTTTTGAGTCAATATATAAGGAAAGTAATTTTAAATTTTGGGATAAGTCGCTTTTTTTGTACATCATGCTAGCAGTGATAGGCATAGGGCTTATGGGGTTTTTCTCTTTGAAGATGGGTAAGATTGGCCATGCCTTTAACGACATTCCTTCCTTCATCGGTTATATTAGTTTGAGTGTTATAGTTTTTCGGATTTGCGCCCAGTTTTTGCCTTGCCTAAAGCAGGCCTTTATAAAAGTTGGTGATATTTCTTATTTTCTGTATTTAACCCATGTGCTAGTACTAACCGTGTTGATAGATGTAGTGCATCTTTTTGGAAAAAATTTAACGCCCATCTACCTGGTTGTGTTTTTGCCTCTGGCCTTTCTTTTTGCTCTATTATTTCAGTTTGTATATACCTCTATTGAGGGTCAACTCAGACAAAAAGCCAGTGCTTCATCTGCTTAAATCATAACGCAGAGATGGTTTTTGTCAATCAAAAAAGCTATCATTTTTCGTTGCCAGAACTATTACAAAGAATTTAAGAGACAATTCAATTGTGATTCTTGGCTGCTTAATTAAGGATGCCCCCTTTCAGTCCCTAAATAATCGACTTTGGCTTCTTGTAGTAGTTGAATGATTTGTTGTCGCTTATGCGTCAGGCTTTTGATTAAATCACTTTTGCGCTGAAAAAGGGCACGGAAACGCCAGGTATGATAAGAGGCCACCACAAAATTCCAGTAGTGCAGCACTAGGAATCCACTCAACGGAAGGCTAATGACATAGAGCACCGTTTGCCAGCCTAAGCCACCAGTGAACTGATGAAAAGCCCAGGTTTGTAAAGCATAGAAAAGAGAAAAGCTAAAAATGCCTGTTACCATCATAATCGGAGCCATATACACTTCCTCGCGGGTGATGAGTCGAGCTACTTTGGAAGGAATAATATAGGGAACATAATTATTGACTAAGCCATATAGATAGACTGGAAAACCCACGACTGCGTAGAGCAAAGCCCCCAGACTGCTCCAAAGTTGTTTCCCTTTGCCAGAAGCCTCTACTGTTTCGTCCCGCAGGTTGAGCTTTTGTAACTTACCCCAATAGTCTTCCAAGTGCCGCTGTAAGTCGGCTAACTTTTCTGGCTGGTGCGTTTCGAAATGATGAATAGCTTCCACAATTCCCTGGCTTAACTGAAATTCGTGGGCCGCCTCATCCGGTGTTAAGCCCAGGCTCTGACCCAGTTGTTCTCCATAAATGGTTTCTATTTGTTTCACCAACCGGTCTTCTTCCTCATTTCGGGTAACGATCAAGTGCGCTTCCAGTCGGATACGCATCAGTTCAGTGAGTTCGGTGGCGGCCTTGAATGGATCAGCCTGGTAGGCGGCGGCAAAGGTTGCTACCTGAATGGGCTCATCTACATTCACAAACAGTTCGCTCCGAAAGTGATTGGCTTGCGAATAGTTCAATCCTACTGTGAGGATGCAAAGACCCGCCTCGAAGTTGTTTTCTGCTTCGAAACCCAGGGCAATGCGAGCAGTACCGGTTTTTAATTGCCTCAGCCGTCTTTCGTTCACGCTGGTTCCTTCCGGAAAAATTAATAAAGTGCCTTTGCCAGCCAAAAACTCATAACATTTCGCAAATGTCGCCCGGTTGTCTGGGTTTTTTCCTGGATCATCTTCTTTGCGGTAAATTGGAATCATGTTCATCCCTTTCAATACCCAGGCCGCCAGCGGCGATTTGAAAAATGAACCTTTGGCCAGGAAATACACCTGCTGTTTGAGCATTGCGGCAATCACAATGGGATCCATGAAGGTATTCGGGTGGTTGGCTACCACAATCAAAGGGCCGGTAGCGGGCAAATTGCCCTTGATTTGCACCCGCACTTCTTTATAAAAGACCTTCAGCGCAAGTTTGACAATGATTTTTAGCAGTGCGTATAACATAGGTAGATGGGTGGATTTGTAGATGTGCGGATTTGTAAATGTGCGGATGAGTAGATTTGTAGCTGATTTACGGATGAAGTAGTTTGTAAACTCAAATCCCATCTGCTAATCCGCACCTCCGCCTATCTACTCATCTACCTCCTGCCAACCGCTGGTTGTGGGCGAGGCGGGTGGTGAGCAGAAAGATTAAGCCGATAGCAAAAAAGACGATCATGGCTAGTGAGCTGTAGCGCATATTGCCAGTAATCTGATTAATAAAGCCGTATGAGAATGTACCAATGACAATCGCTAGCTTCTCGCACACATCGTAGAGGCTGAAATACGAGGCCAAGTCAGTTGTGTCAGCCGGAATAAGTTTGGCATACGTAGAGCGCGAAATGGCCTGGGTGCCGCCTAGCACCAGCCCCAGAAAGCCTGCCAGTACAAAAAACTGCGTTTCAGTCTGGAGGTTGAAAGCGCCGATACAGACGCATACCCAGATGCAGAGACAAATAGCCAACGCCACTTTATTCCCTTTTCGACTAGCCACTTGAGCAAATAGCTGCGACCCGATTACTGCCACAATTTGCAGCAGCAAAACCGTCATAATCAATTTATCGCTTTTTAAATGAATAACTGATTCACCAAAAAGAGGTGCTAACAGGATAACGGTTTGTACGCCCATACTATAAAAGAAAAAGGCCGTTAGGAACCGGGGTGTAGCCGCTTGTTTTTTTACGTTTTTCAGAACAGTCGATAGTTCATTAAATCCTTTGCCCAGAATATCGGAAGTGATTTTTTGGTTGGTTGGTCTATCTTTCAGAAAGTAGAAGGCAATTTGGGCGAAAGCCAGCCACCATATCCCTACTTGGAGGAAAGCAAGCCTTGACGGTTCTAATTCATTGGTAAAGCCAAAGAGCTTATGCTGAGTGATAAAAATCAGGTTGATAACCAACATAATGACACTGCCAATGTAACCCATCGAAAAGCCTTTCGCGCTCACTTTATCCATCCGGTCGGGGGTGACAATTTCAGGAAGGAAGGCATTATAAAAGACTAAAGCGCCCGCATAACCTATGCTGGCCAACACAGAACAAGTAATGCCGTACTCGATATCTTCGCCGCGGAAGAAGTACAAGCCCAGGCAAGCTGCCGAACCCAAATAGGTAAAGAACTGCATGAATCGCTTCTTTTTCCCGCTGTAATCAGCTACTCCAGAGAGTATGGGCGATAGAAAGACGATGACGAGGTAGGAGAAGGCAATGGCGTAACTATATAGAACGGTATTGCTGATTTTCATTCCCCAAAAGCTAACCATATCGCTACCAAACGCTTCTTTCGTAACCGCACTGTAATAAACCGGGAAGATGGCGGTAGTGACAGTCAGGTTATAGACCGAATTGGCCCAGTCATACGAGCACCAAGCATTGACTACTTTCGGGTTGTTTTTTTCTAAAAGAGCAGGAATTGATTTGGAATAATTCATCCGTATTTGATTAGTAGAAGATGATTCTCAGGATATTGAAAGAAATGGTTTATCTTTTATTTGCATTCACAGGCGCTGAATTTACACATAATGCCAACAAAAGCAAGCCGCTGCTTAAGCTGACTCGTATTCCTTCAATATCTTCTCCGTCTTGGCTCCCGTAATGCGGTTGACGAGCTTATCCGATTCGTAGTCGTCGCGGATAGTTTTGGCCAGGGTAAAGCAGGAGCCGATGGTGAAAATGATTCCCATCAGAAAATAGCCTTTGATCCACAAATCTACGGGCAAGTGGTAGATGCCCATGAGGAGCAGGCTGAAAGAAAGACCAAAGCAGGCCCATACTTGAAAACGATACGCCGGCGTATTTTTACTGATAACTGGATTTTCCATGATTGAGGTGAATTGTTTTGTTTGATGAATCAAAGGTAAATGTCAGGCTTTTAGCTACACAGCCAATTTTTTGATTAATCAGACTTTTGAAAAGAAATTATTTTATTGTAAATATCTTTATTTTAGTGTTTTATAGATTGTTTATTCAGACTTTATATCTGACTTATTAGCCTGCGAATATAGCCTATGGACGATTTGAAAACAGCGATTGATACTTTATCTGAGGAAGATCGGAAGGAGTTCGCCCAGTTTATTCGTCGGCAGAAGAACAAGAAAAACCGCAAGGATTTGGATCTGTTTAAGTTGTTGCAACTCAAGCAATCCCTATCTTCGGCTGAGATGATTGCCCGTTTGTACCCGGACGAAGCCAATCCGGTGGCTTACTATGCCGTGCGCAAACGCCTGATGCGCCATCTTACCGACTTCATTCTGTTGAAGCGAACCCAACAAGACAATACCGCTGCCTCTTCGCTGATGGGTATGATTTCGTTGGCGCAGTACTTGTTTGCGGCTCGTGCCGAGCGGATTGCCTGGAATATCCTGCGAAAAGCCGAAAAAGTTGGCCTTGAAAACGAGCAGTATGATTTCCTGAATTCACTTTACAACCTCCAGATTGCCCAAGCCAGCAGTGAATATGCCGATGAATTGACGACCATTTTAGAGAAACGGAACCAAAATAAGCGGTTGGCCGATGAAGACGAACGGGCCAATATTGCCAGCAGCCTCATCAAACATCGGTTGGCGGAGGTAAGGCGGCAGGGCAGGGGCGAAGGGCTTGATTTTGAGCGGGTAATCCGGGAAGTGTTGGAAACCTACCAACTGTCCGATGCTATTAATCGGAGGCCAAGTCTGTTGTATAAACTGATGTCTATTGCCCGGAGTGCTGTATTGGTGGGCAAGGATTTTTATACATTCGAGCCCTACATTCGCGAGCAATACCACCGGATGGAAACCAGTCCTGGTTTTGCGGTTGCGCACCAGTATTACCAGCAGAGCCTGTTGTATATGATTGCCCAGGCGCTGTATCGGAATCGGAAGTTTACCGAGTCTATTCATTACCTGGAATTGTTGCGTCAATGTGTAAACAAGCAGAAAAGTTATTACCAGGAATTTCATCCCCGATATGTGCTATTGCTGGCGGTAAATCAAGCTTTTTTGGGGAAGAATGAGCAGTCAGTTATGTTGCTGGAAAGCTTATTAAACGATACTTCCCTTCGACTCACGCACGCTGACCGTCTAAATGCGTTGCTTAACCTCAGCTTCTATTATTTCCAGCAGTGTAATTATAAGAAGGCTAACCAAACGCTGATGGAGATGCACCATTCGGATGCCTGGTGTGAGCAGAAAATGGGCAGAGAATGGATGTTGAAAAAAAGCCTGAGCGAATTGATATTACAGTACGAGTTGGGGAATGTTGATTTGGCGTTGAATAAAATGAGGGCCATAGAAAGAAGTTTTGGGGAATTGCTTCGCCAAAAGCCTTACCAGAACGTGCGGAGCTATTTGCAGTTAGTGAAGCAAATGCTCGACCAACCCGCCCACGTAAGCCGCCCTGATTTCTTCCGTCAGGTAGATGACTCCATCGACTTTGCGCCTTTGGAGCAGGAAGACATCCAGGCTATGAATTTCTACGCCTGGCTCAAATCAAAGATGGTTCGCCAGGATTACTACGAAGTGCTGCTCGAAATGGCTGGTAGATGATGGGGTGATATGCTGATGTGCTGATGAGGAAATGTGCGGATTAGTGGATGTGGAAATTGAGCAATTAGGATGGTATAAAACAGATAGGAAACGAAAGGTTGGCAGCGTTTCAAACGCTGCCAACCTTGAATGGAAAAGTGTCAATCCTCAAACTTGGGTTCCCGTTGCTGCATTTTGGCTTGGAAGCTCTCGGTGAGGTCGTTGGAAAGGAGCATGGCGGCGTTCCAGGTGGCGATGTAGTTCAGGCTGTCCTCTACTGAGTGGTCGCGGGAGTAGCGCAGCATTTCCTTGGTTCCACGGATAGACAAAGGTGATTTAGCGGCAATGGAGACAGCCAGTTGTTGTACCTCGGTCATCATTGTATCTTTATCAGGAAAAGACCGGTTCACCAACCCGATGGCTGTAGCCTCTTTTCCGGCTACTTTCCTGGCTGTATAGGCCATTTCTCGTACCAAGCCTTCGCCAATAATTTTTGGTAGTCGTTGTAAAGTGCCCAAGTCGGCCACCATCCCCATATCTATTTCCTTGATGGTGAAGAAAGCATCGTCCGTGCAGTAGCGCATGTCGCAGCCGCAGACCAAATCGATGCCACCACCGATACAACCACCGTGAATAGCCGCCAGGACGGGCTTACTGCAAAGCTCAATCGCTGTGATCGAAGCTTGTAATTGCAAGATGCGCTGCCGTAGTTTTTCGCGTTTGCGGCCATCGCAGGAGGCATTGAGTTGTTGGGTAACGCTGAAAAGCAGGCTAAGGTCGATGCCAGAGCAGAAATGCTTGCCTTGCCCACTCAGGATGATTACCCGCACTTCATCTAGGTCACTCAATTGTTCAAATACAGTCTTGATTTCTTCCCAAGCGGTTTGGTCAAGGGCATTGGCCTTGTCGGGTCGGTTAATCGTTACGTGGGCAATGTAGTCAGTAACGTCTACCTGAAGGGTTTGTAAATGGGTGAAGATGGATGGAATCATGGCGTTTGGCTTTAAGAGTGCTATTTCTTTTCCTCATATACATTGTCTTTCAAATTCACATCTGCCACTGTGGCATCGCCCAGTTTAATCTGCTGGATGGTTTTGCCAAATTTTTTCGTGAAAACGAATTCTTTGGCTCCGGCTGACCATACCCTGGCTGTTTCCGAAAGTAACTCTTGGGTTCCGTCAGCAAAGGTTATTTTCAGGCGAATGGGCACTGGCAGCCTGCCTTTCCGCAAGATGGTGATGTTGGTCTGTTTCCCTGCTGATACCTCTTTGATGGCCAAATCAGGATAGCCCGATTCGAAGAACCAGGGCTTCCAGAACCACGACAGGTCTTCTTTGGCTACGTCGTTGAAGCTGAAGAAGAAATCATAGGGAATGGGGTGTTTGCCGTGCCAGCGATGCATATATTCCTGCAATACCGTCTTGAATTTTTCTTTACCCAATAGCTCTTGCAAAGTGGCATACGCCATAGCGGGGCGGAAATAAGTAGCAAAAGCATACGCTCCGCCATGCAAGAGGTTAGAAGGAATCATCATAGGCATTTCCATTTCCTTGCCAGCAAAGTAGGCGAGGTATGGCGCATTCATGTTTTGCACCGTAAAAGTATCTGTTGTGCTAGCCGTGGTTGTAAAGGTCGCTTCGTTAGGAAGAAATTGTGCCCAACCTTCGTCCATCCAGGCGTACTTGCGCTCATTGATCCCCATATAGAAAGGGAAGTAGGTATGGGCAATTTCGTGCGCGGTTACTTCCGCTGCTTGTTCTGGCGAGGGAAAGGAGCCATCATTCACCATCATCGGAAATTCCATCCCACCAGAGCCATTAAAAACCGTTAGGTTGGGGTATGGAAACGGAATGCCCGGCATTTGAGTGGAAAGAAACTCGATTGACTTCTGGCCGTAGCGAGCTACTTCGTAAAAGTCTTTGGTGGTCGGATCGTACACGGCTCCTACGGTCGTGCGGCTGCCTTTTTCTGCGTTGGTTATGGCGCTGGTGGCATCCCAGAGGTAACGGTTGCTGGTGGCGAAGGCAAAGTCAGGAACGTCAGTTGCCTGGTAGCGCCAGCTATTCTGCGGTTTGTTTACTGTAATGCCGCCTTTCTTCAAATCTTCTTCCGTCACCACGTGTACTACCTCAGCCGATTGGGTGGCAGTTTGGTAGCGGTTGAGATAGTTAGGCGTCAGCACTTCTTTGGCATTTTGCCAGACGCCAGTAGCCCAGACCAGAAAGCCATTGGGGACTTTTACTTCCACATTGAAATTACTAAAATCATTGTAAAACTCCTGGGTTCCCGTGTAATCCATTGTATCCCAGTCATCAATATCATCGTAGACGGCAATCTGCGGATACCAATAGGCTACAAAAAAGGTGTTTTCTCCATAAGCACCTTCGCGGATATGCGTTTCTTTCGGAATCACATAATCCCAGGTCACCTGTAGGCGTAGCGTACCTTTGGGTAGAATAGAAGCGTTCATTGGCGAGGGTATGCCCTGAATAGTACTGTTTAAGCTAATACTGAGGTTAGTACCTGCCCGACTTACGCGATGAGTATTTGCGGCTACTAATTTGTTTGATGCTTTTTCTAGGTCAATGCTCGTTCCATTAATGCTCAGCTGACTTATGTTAACGCCATTATTAATATCGTCAGGATTTACCGCCTTGTCACGGGCATTTCCTTTCTTGAAAATATCTGGATAAAGACGAATCACTAGCTGGCGGAGCGTATCAGGGCTATTGTTGGTATATACCACCGTTTCCTGTCCTCGGAGGGTACGGGTGGCTGGGTTCAATTCAGCGCTAATGGTATAATCGGAGCGGTTTTGCCAATAATTAGGTCCTGGCTTCCCAGTGATCGTGCGGGTGCCTCGTTGGTAAGCCCGTTGAATTTCCAGTGGCACGTACAGATCGGTCGTTTGCGCATATACACTGGCTCCCGCCATCCATACAATAAGGCAGCTATAGATATTTTTTCTCCACGTTTTTCGCATAGTAGATTGGTGTGTTTTTTTATAAAGTGTTTTGAGCAGTGAGCGGACGCTAAGACCAGGCAGAGAGGTAGCTATCACAACGCCAGATACTGACTTCCCGCTATCTCATCCCCATATTCACCCATTCACCCATCCTCACATTCCACTCTCTACTTAATCAAAATCGTCTTTTGTAGCTCGTCCAGGTTTTGGAAAATGTGGTAAGGCTTGCGGTATTTGAAGGTGCAGGTGGCTGGAGATAGAAGCGCGCCTTTCTGATCTTTTAGTTCGTACATCTTGGAAATCAACTGCTGCTGTTGATCGAAGAAATAGGCGGATACTTCGTAGGCTGTGCCGTCAGTGCAGTCACTGTGCAGGAAGTTAGAAGTCCGGACGAAGGTGATTGTCTCGCCTTTTTCGTCGAAGTAATGAACAAAGGTGGTTAGCCAATCGCCCGAACGGTTGAAAGGCGATTCGAGGACGTAGCGAATGGTGCCCGTGGTGTCGCGGTAAATATTGTACGATTTTTCCAGCGTGTCTGGCAGGCTATCGAAGTTCTTTACCCGGATCGGAAGCTCTTTTCCCTTCAGTTTGATGTAGAGTTCTATTTTGCTGGGGTCGCTCTTGTACAGCGAGTCAACGAAGTTGCTGAAATGCCGGTAATCATCGATCAATTGGCGGTTTTTTGGCTGGGGCGTTTCCAGTAGCGAATCTTCTGCTATGGCGCGCGTATTTAAATCGGCAATGGTTAGTCGCTTTTCCTGAGAAACGGTGCTGACTTTTTCGCTCTCTTCGCTAGCGGTATCTTGCTGATTGCAAGCCGATAAGAAAAATAGCAGTAATAATAAGTTGGATATTCCTTTTTTCATGCCGTTCGAATAAGTTAAGGAGGTTATGAGTTAATGAGTTTATGAGGGATTCTTATCAGCTTCCGCCAAGTGCCTTTCATGCGGTTATATTTGAGCGTGCTGGGGAGGGCTTTCCACCAATATTTATTCATTTCAACCGCAAAAGAGGGTTGCATATAACAATTGATGGCACAACCTTCACAGGCGGGCAACCTTCCCTCCAAGGCAATGAGCTTTTGCACTCGTTCGGAGCGGTAGAGATCGTGAAGTTGGTTTTCAATCGGAATTTCATCAATGCCCAGGTGATAGCATGGCAGCACGAGTTTATTTTCTGGCGAGATGACGAGTGTGCTGCTGGCTGCTTTGCAAATGGGTTGGGCAATATGGTTGCCGCCATCGCGCCGCAGCGCAATGAATCCTTCATTCAGGTAGACATTTTTCTGCTTGCCCCATTTCTGCAACGCGCCCAGCGTCGCTTCAGACAATTGTCCTCCGGTAGCCACTGCATTGTATTCAAAAACCGGGTTGAGGATCAATATAAGGTTATTGGGCAAACAAATTTCTTCCCAGACCTGACCGATCTGATGCGTGTTGTGTTCAAATACGGTAAAAAGAATATCAGGACGTTCGCCCAAAGACTTGGCTAGCGCAATGGATTGCATCAATATATCGAAGCAAGGTACGCCCCGGGAGCGGTCGTGTTCTTCCTTTACGGGCGAATCGAGGGAGAAGTGCAGCATATCCACTTTTCCGCGCAGGCGTTCGGCATATTTGGGATAGAGCAGGGCATTGGTAGTCAGGGTGGTAATAAAGCCCAGATCGTTGGCCAATGAAAGAAGCTGGTCAATCTGGCGGTGCAGCAGCGGTTCGCCGCCGGTAAAATCAATCACTTTTACCCCCAGGCGCCGGAGGTCAAGCAGGTTTTGGCTGGCATTCTCGACTGTTACATATGGCGAAGGCCGCTCCCAGATATCGCAAAA
This sequence comes from Bacteroidota bacterium, assembly GCA_040385915.1. Lineage (GTDB taxonomy): Bacteria > Bacteroidota > Bacteroidia > Cytophagales > ES-bin-26 > ES-bin-26. Next base: position 30,202 of record JAZKGK010000147.1, on the reverse strand, counting down.
CCCGCACGTTGCGTTACAACGGTAAGTCACGTAGTAATTGCAAAGCACGGGTCGACGAATCAAACGCATCTTTTCAATGAACAATTATCAATTATCAATGAACAATATTTTGGAATAGGTAATTAGACTGAGTAACACATGGTTAATTGATAACTGTTAAATGTTCATTGTTTAAGCATTCCGAGTAAGCTGGATAGTTTGGCTTTGAGTTCTTTTCGATCTACGATAAAGTCGAGGAAGCCGTGTTCCAGCACAAATTCAGCGCTTTGGAAGTCTTTGGGCAAGTCTTTACCAATGGTTTCACGGATAATACGCGGCCCGGCGAATCCAATTAATGCGCCTGGTTCGGATATGTTAAAATCGCCCAGCATGGCATAAGAGGCACTCACGCCACCCGTGGTAGGATCGGTGAGGAGCGAAATGTATGGTACCCGAGCTTCGGACAGTAGCGCTAGCCGGGCAGACGTTTTGGCCATTTGCATCAACGAGAAGCCTGCTTCCATCATCCGGGCACCGCCAGACTTGGAAATCATCAGGAAAGGCACCTGATGTTCAAGGCTATAATCAATGGCGCGGGCTATTTTTTCTCCTACAACCGATCCCATTGACCCACCAATGAAGGTGAAATCCATGCAAGCCACCATGACATCCATCTCGTTCATTTTGCCATAGGCACTGCGAACAGCATCGGTAAGGTTGGTTTTGAGTTGGGTAGCCGCAATGCGGTCGGGATAGGGCTTAGAATCCGTAAACTTCAGGGGATCGGAGGACGTAAGCCCCGCGTGGGTTTCGGTAAATGCGTTATCGTCGAAAAGCAGGCTGAAATACTCTTCTGAGCCTATTTTTTCGTGGTAGTGGCAGTGGATACAAGTATAGGCGTTATGCTTGTGTTCCCGCGTGTGCATCACCTTTTTACAGGTCGGGCACTTGTACCATAATCCATCCGGTGCTTCTTTCTTTAGTTCGGTGGGGGTACTGATTCCTTTTTCTTTTCTAGTAAACCAAGCCATGGTCAATGATCAGTTAACAATGATCAATTAACAGTTAACACAATCATTGATAATTGTTTATTGTTAACTGTGCATTGAATAGCCGCCAAAGATAAACAAATGTTTCAGGATGTTTGAGTTTGTCTATTGGATTTTGAAATAGATGTATTCTCAGAAAAGAAAAAGTGGCTTATCTAAAGCCCATCTACTCTGGGGCGTGTGTATTGTTCGTCGAGTATTACCAGTACGCCGAATGGTCTGGATAATGTGCGTAACTGTTCGGGTTGGCTTTCGTAGTAAAGACTTTCACTCAAATTTAGTCTTATGGAAAAACACAAAGGGTCGTGGGTGGTAAAATCGTCTGACAGTTTGTTTAAAGACGATTTTCTGGAATTACAACAAGACGAAGTAATCCGGCCAGATGGCACGCCAGGGAAATATGCTACCGTTCGGATGAAGCCTGGCGTCGCTATCCTTGCACTAGAGCAGCCGGGGAATACGGTATTTTTGACCAGGCAGTTCCGCTATGCTTTGGGCAAAGCTAGCACTGAAGTGGTTGGCGGGGGCATTGACGAGGCGGAAACGCCAGAAGAAGCCGCCAAGCGCGAAATCAGGGAAGAACTCGGTATTATAGCCGAGGAATGGATCAGCTTAGGATATTTTGAAATGGATACGTCTATCGTCCAGAATCCGGTGTACTTGTTTATTTGTCAAAAACTCAGTTTTACTCAAACGGATATGGATGACACCGAAGCCATCCAAATGCTGAAAACCCCTTTTTCGGAGGCAGTCCAAATGGTGATGGATGGCCGGATAGTTCACGGAATCAGTTGCGTGCTGCTTCTAAAGGCGAGTAAATATCTGGCTAAAAAGCAGTAAGTTAGGCTCATTATCGGTGGTGCTATCGGCAAAAACTGGCCGCCTGCTATACAAAAACTTACTTCCTCTGCGCCCACCCTGGCTTACCCATATTTCCAATAGTAATCCGAACAAATGGGGCAGATGGAATGGCTGATTTTGGGCGGTGCTTGTCTTATCCACTCCGGTACCCAGTCCCATATTTCGGCCTGGAATGCGCGTTGGCTGCGCCGGCAGTTACTGCACTGGGTAATAAATCCTGAGGGTTGCCGGTAAAGCTCTTCAATAGGGGAGCACGATATCCGTTTGATTTCTTGCATAGGCAAGTCAACCGTCAGGCTGTTAACCACGATCAAGCCTGCTTTGTTCTTCAAGGGAAAGGTGATTTGATGAAATAACCGATACTGATCGTAACTAGAGCATTCATACTCGTGGTTCCAAACGTTCCCCGTTTGCAAAACCTCTTCGTATTTTTTCATGTAAAAATCAGCAATCTCTCCGCTGATGGCTTGCTTTAGATTAGCGCCCAATGGAAAGCGGGTTGAAATGCCAGGTTCTCCTCCATTGTTGTTTGAAAAATTCATCCAGGCCTGGTTGAAATAGTTCAAGGTCAGTTCGGGAGATAGGCCAAATACTGATTGGGCGCTCTCTTCCAGTGTAGAAAAATCAATCCCTTGTAATTGCCGTGGAAAGCCATTTTCGTAACGTTTCATGGCAGGAAACAGAATACTAAGGTTGCCTGTGTGTATAACTGCTGTTGCTAGTATTATTTAAAGATAAATAACTAGTCCACAGTGTAATAGGTAGTATGCTGCTATAGCATAGCGTAGTTTACAAACCTACGTGAATAAATGGTCAACTGATCGTTTCCAGACAAGAATTTATTTGAGGGCTGTTGCTGGCATTTTTAGCCAGTCGCCTTCATTTTTCGTATGATTCGACTACTTCAATTGCGCCGATAATGTGGCTATTGAATTCTTCTAATTCTTCGGCAGGAACCCATAATTCATTGTGATGCCGATCGCCTACATTTTCTACGGCAAACTTTTTTAAGTATTCTGCATTGACCTCGAACTGGGTTACGTATCCGCTGCCATAGGCGGGCAAATTCCATTCTACCGTAATTTGACGGGCGTATCCAATATTCGTAACTGGATAAAAAATAGGTTGTTCTGCTAACCTTGGTGGAAACTTCTTCCAACCAGATTGTTCGATTAGCTCCAGCTCCTTTTTGCTGACCGGTCTGAATAGTGTCGTTGTTTTGTCCATATGTTACCTATCTTGTGTTAAAAGAAAAGTTTGAGCAATGTATTGCCTTTTGCAACTTCAAAGCTACATTTCTTCTGACAAATGGCCAGTAGTCAGATAAAGCTAACCGTTTCTCTTTTTGGAAAACAGTGTTAAAAAGGCTGTTTTGAGCCATGGAGCTTACTACTCAGGAATTGACTTTATACACAAGTGTCACCTAATTGACTCCATAGTAGCCAATTAGGTGACACTTGTGTATACCAGGTATGTTTCCGGAAACCTACCTGGTATTTCATTTTTCCAGCCTACTTCCCAAAGCTGATTTGAACGGGCTTCGTCAGCGGTGATTCGCCGCCGTCTTTATAAACGGCTTTGATAGCGTAGGTATAACTGCCTTTCTGAATGCTTTTATCGACGAAAGAAGCCTTATCGACTGGCACCGACTGGTAGGCCAGCAAGCCGCCATTGTTGAAGGAGCGGTAAATGACCAGACGGCATTCTTCCGTTACCGGGTAAGTCCACAACAGTACAATGCCCTTTCCATCCGGCGATTTGATGGCTGAAAACCCGTCTATTTTCTTGCGCATGCCCGAGTCATATACCCGCACGTTGAGCGGATACGACTTCTCAGAAACCAGGCCGGCATCATCTACAGCGACCAGACTGTATTCGTACCAGGTTTGCTTTTTTACCTTTTTGTCAATGTAGGAGTTCTGGGTTTTGGTCAGCTTGCCATATTCCAGCCATTCCCCGTCTTTTTCGCGTCGGTACAGGATTTGGGACGCCAGATCGACACTGCTGCTGGGAACCCAATTCATCACCACGGTAGTATCGGTTACCTGGAAGCCGGTGAATACGGCAGGCACCGGTGGAATTTTATCGGGCTTCTTCAATTCCAATATCTGTGAATAGGGACTGGGATTCCGGTTTTTGTCGAAGGCCACAATTCGGTAGTAAATCTTTTCGGTGAGCGAGCGGAGCGTGATGCTATCGGAAAAGGTGGTGTCGGCCACAAAATCTGGGGTGACGGGCGCAAAAGTATGGTCGGCGGCATTGGCGGAATAGACCAGGTAGCCCATCAGATCCGGCTCCTTGCCCAGCTTCCAATGCAAAGACACAATACCAGTAGTATCAATTTTCCCTTGCAACCCCAGTGGCTTTCGGGGTGCTACCGTATCGACCATGACCACATACGCTGGCATGGAATTGCCCGCATTCCCCGCCGTATCTACTGCCGATACCACATAATAATTAGTGCCCCAGGCAATGGCAGCGGTATCGATATAGGAGGTGGTATTTTTGGGCAATATATCTAGGGTAAGGGGCAGGAACGGGCCGTTCAGGTTATCACTTCTTCCCACCAAAAAACCGGCAAAATCCGATTCCTGGGTCGGCTTAGTCCATTGCAGGTGTACATCGTTGCTCTTGATATTTTCGGCTTTCAACCCTATCGGAGGTTCAGGCGCTTTCTTATCCATTCCCACGACCAGCATCGGCGGCGTAGGTTTGCCCAGGTCGCCAAAAGGCGTGATGCCAATAATGCGGTAATAATAAGGTTTGTAGTTTTGTGGGAGCGAATCTGTCAGCATAATATCCTGTTCAGTAACCCCGCTTTTCTTTACCACTGGCTGAAAAAATGGCTTGTTGCTTCTGCGCTTATACGTTTTTCCGCCATCTTCTGAACGCTCATAATAGTACGCCGAAAACTGCAAACCTGCCAGTTGCCGATTCCACGAAAACCGCACGCTCCGGTCGCCTTCTTCATACTGCACTTCCAGCATTTCGGCGACGGGCAGCCGTTCGTTGGTATTGATTAAAGTGGCGGCCGTATCGGAAGGTTATTGCTTCTTATCTGTCAGGGCATAGACCACATAGACATAAGTCTTTCCTTTTTCAAAAGTTTTGTCAACCCAGCGCAAACCTAAACCAGTGGCGTAAAAGGCGGAGACATCGGCTAAGTACAGCGATAATGAATGGCGGTTTTCATTCTCGATCTTCTGGTTAAAAGCCTCTTCCAGATTCAAGCCCTTCGACAAGTTGACGGTTCTGGTTTTACCGTGCAGCAATTGCGCGCAGGCAGCAGCCAGGCTATCCTGGGGTTTTGACCGCTGTTTCCACTCTTCCAAGGGCCAGGGTTTTACGGGTTGCTGCGCTAATATCTGTGGTTGGGTATTGCGCGGAATATTTTTCCCTACAAGCGTATACCTTTTCACTACGTAGCCAGCCTTGTTTGCAGCCTTCCAGAAAAGCGGTTCGGTGGGTGCCCAACGCAACACGACCGAATCTCCGTAGTTATGCGCAATGACTCGGAGCTTAGGCGACTTTCGCAGGGAATCGCCCAGGGCGTTTTTAGGAAGGTTAGGAGGTAATTGTGCTAACGCCTGGAAGTGAATCAAGAACGCGGTTAACATCAAAAAAATAAGCCTTTTCATAGTTAGCTGTTAGTGGTTAGGTTTTAGCCGTTAGTGGTTAGCTGTTAGTGATTAGGTTGTTAGTGATTAGCTGAAGGCATGTTGCTTAATTCATTGAACTAATAACCTAACAGCTAAATCACTAACAGCTAACCGCTAACGCCTATTCACCGGATAAAGAAAAACTTGCGGCCTTGTACCGGGCCATTATTATAAAAACCGCTATTTTCCAGGCGAATCGGACGGGGTGCGGCAAACCGGAAATCCAGACCAACCCGCATGGATGCATAGGCGGAAGGCGGCACGAAGGGATCGTAGAGAAGGGCATCGGCGGCATTCCGCTGCGCCTCGGTCATACTCCAGTAGTCCCCATCGTCAACGCCACCGCTAACCACATATCTCATGACCAACCAATCGGCGGCAACAGTCGTAGGAACGCCATAAAATACGGTGAATTGTTTGGTATAAAAAGCTTCTTTCACTACCTCAACACTTACGTTCACAGAACTTTTTATCTTAGTGGTAGCCAAGGAGGAACCTGGATTCAGTTGTAAGTAGGCGGTATTGAACGACACACTCTTCACACTCTTCAAAGGTTTATTAGCGAATAAAACCTGAGCCTGGCCAGGGATTGCCTGTAAAACGGAAGCCGACATGATAGCCATGGCTAGCGCTATCCGCCGGAAAAAGTAAAAGCTGGAAGGGTGTTTCATATTTTTTTGTTAAAGTAAATTGTCAGTTACTAAACCCTCCGCTACGAAGCTACTTACCAATCGCCTTGAACACAGCGGAATTCATCTTAATATCCGACTCACTGATATACATTTTCAGATAAGGGCTAAACGCGTCATAAATTTCCCTTTGGCTTAAGGGCGGTTCTGCTGAGGCATTCGTAATGCGCAACAGTCCACGGGGTGGCATAAAACCTAGTTCATAGATCGCCTGTGGCGACCGCATTTGATACACATACAAACCCGGATACCGGTAGGAAAGCATCGCAGTCCAGTAGTTTGCGTACAAAGGCCCGCCATACCCAGTCATCCAGCGGTTGGAATTGGGCGTTTCGGTGATGGACACCAGCGGAGGAATGACATAAGTAGCGTTCTCATAGTTGAACGAGCCGCCCTGGGCATCGAACACATCAAACCCCTCCTTCGCATCGTAAGTCGCATCGTAGGTTTCAAAAATGCCCCAGGCATTCTTCTTAGCCGTTACCTTTTCTTCAGAATCAGCCAGCTTTTCTGACAAGCGGTTGAACCGGCTGGTACGGAAATAATAGTGGTACATCTGTTCATCCACCGTTTTGTTCAGCATTGTCCGACCAGAAATGGCAGTATTCCGCACGCTGACCGAGTTGATTCCTCCGGCATAGGCCGCCACCGTTTGGGTTTTACCGGCCTGCGTATAAGTCACCTCATTGAGGTTAGTCGTGCCGGTAGCGCCTACGTAACGATTGACTGAGCGCATGGCAAAGGCAGAATTCAACAGGTTTGGTTTGGCTTTTACCCGACGCACAATCTGAAGTTTATGTACCTGATCGTTGGGCAAGGTAGGAATTCTGAAGCCGATATTCTTCCCCGACATGACGATATTTGACTCAATCGGGCCACCGCTGCTAGGCGTGAAGATAGCTTTAAACTCCTGGTCAGCATCACCCATCAGGCAAGGAATGCTCATGAACAACTGTACGTATCCGTTCCGTTCTTCGTCCTGCAACAGGTAACGCTGCTTATTAAAGGGATAGGAAGCCAAAGTGACCGGGCTTAGGCTGGCAGGACATTCGCCGGTGTGGAAAGCCACTTCTTTGCTTTCCTCCACGTATTTGCCCTTAAACTGGTAATCGACAAAGTTGTTTCCATAAGGTCCATCCGTTGATTTCTGCACCCGAACGCCCACTTTTAACGAATAATTTTTCTGAGGGTCAAAGGCGACATCCCGATAAAGAGAAGCCAGATAACCGCCTTCCCTCATTTGCAGCCGGGACTGATAATTCAAGCCATGCACCAACTGACCGGCTTTGTACACATCGAATTGCAACAGCACAATCTTAAACTGCTGGGCTTCGGTACCATTCTTGGTTTCGACTTCAATCAGGAAAGGCTGTTCCACCGGATAGTTAAAGGAGGCCTCCGGAATGGTGAGGACCGAAACCTTCTCGCCTACGTTGGGCGTCACATCGCTGATGAGCGGCGGGCCGTCGGCAAAAGGATTCCGGGCAGGTACGCACTTATCACCAAAGGAGGCCTTGAAACTCATCCGGCCACTAATAAGCCCACCCAGTACGCTGAATTCCCCATAAAGCATGCCTTCAAACCAGGTGGGATTGGGAATACCCGCCCGAAGAAGCGCCGCCATTTGCACGCTGGCAATGTCAATCTTCCCTTCAAAAAACCAGGTATCTATCTGAATACCAAAGACAAACTGTGCCCAGGCCCAGAATTGTCCCTGTGCATACCAACCATCAATGCCAGGCAGACCGGAACGACCTTCGCAACCTTCGGTGTATTTGAGCAGCGAAATGTCGAAGCCCATGCCAGCGCCCAAGTGCATATAAAAGATCAGGAATTCCAGATCGACGGGGCCGAAGCCCATACTGGCACCAAAGGCAAAACCGGCTCCGCTACCCATCAGCGGTCGTTTGGCCGTATACAAGCCATGCAAACCATTGATGACTTCGGCCGGCGGGGGTGGCATGCCTTGTATGTCGTAATTGCCCACCATCAGGTAGTTTTTAAATTCCAGGAAGTTCAGCAGCGACCAGGTATTCTGGTTAGAGGGCTCCCCTACTTTCAGGAAAAAGTTGCCATTGCCTGTATTGACATGGAAATGAATAAAAGCCTTTCCAGATACCACACTGGCCAAATCGACCGTGACGCCCACCATCGCATCAAATATCTTATTGGCAAAGTCGTACTGAATCAGCCCTATTCCTTTGATAAAAGCCCCGTCCGTATTCATTAATGGCGCGAGCATAGCCGCATCGACCTGGAGCTTAATCAGGTTCACCGCCATCGTATTAGGATTAATGGCCGTTTCCAGCGTACCTGCTGCCTGGAACGAAGTGCCATCGCTCAAGCCTAGAATGATGGTGGCTTTAAAACCGGCGCTGTTGACATCGGGCACGTATAGCTCGGTGGTATTAATCGAGCCATTGAACAAGGCTTTCGCATCCTGCAAAGGCTTCTGACCCAGGTGGTAATACGCGCCGCCTCCGAAACCAAAGGCGCTCAGAGGAATAGGACCACCCACGGGAATACCGGGTGGAGGCAATTTCAGGCGGGCATCTACGTACCAATAATAGAAAGAAGTTTTCCCGAAAAGGATTTGCGAACTGATTTCCAGACCGGCCAGCATGGTAGCTTTCAAAGCGCCCCGAACACCATTGCCATACACCGGATCGTTGTCAAAAAAATCTACTTCCCCTTTTACTGTCACCGGACCGATGGGACCTTCCACTTTGATTTTGGTGAGCTTCACCTGGTCATATTTCCAATCGGGCCGCTTGCCGTTGAAGCTCAGCTTGCCCAGCAAATCGAACGAGAAACTGCCTTTGGGAATGGTCGCAATGTCGCACAGGTTGAGGTCGAGCGTGAAACGAATGCCAGCAGAAGTTCCGCCAAATACCGGGCTGATTTCTTTGAAAGCAATGGGGAAGCCAGACAAAGACTTTTCAGGACTAGCAAAACCAGCCCGGAAGGTCGTGACTTTGAAGTAGTCTGGCTTGGTCTGTAATACCAGCTCCTCAAACTCGATGGCTCGGAAATTGATTTTGGACAAAGGGCTTAGGTCGGCCACAATATCCAGGCTGCCGTTGAGCGTGGCAATGGCTAAGAATTCGCCCGCTACTACGCTCACCCGCACGTTGGAGGTTTTCAGCAGGTTGAATTTGGCTACCCAAAGCGGCACGTCCAAGTCGTTTTTCGGCTGAATCACGAACTGAAACTCCAGGGCACCGGCAGGTTTGTTCAGCGTACAGGTATAATCCAGTTGAGAAGCCGGTTTGTTTGGGTCGCTGCCCGAAATGGGCAAAAGCATTTTTCCATTCAAGCCGCCCGAAACGAAGGAGTTATTGATAAACTTCAGGTTGAAATTATCCATCGAATAATACCAGCCGCCTAGGTCGCCGTCGCCAATGGCCAGCAGATTATTGGCCTGCAAAGCCCCCGTCACGCCCATACCGTCGATAATCAGGTTATTGGCCGAGGCAAGGATGGGCGTAGCACTCTTGATATTCTTGAAAATGGGCGGCAGTTCTACCGAGAGTTGCGTCACATAGAAGCCGTTCCAGTCGGTGGTAGCGATGTTAATTTTTTCGGGAATGCTGGGCATGCCCACTGGATTGCGGGTAGAAGAATGGTCGTAAATCGCCGGCCCTTTCAGAAAAAAGGCAAAATCGGAACTGCCGGTCATATAAAAAGGATCGATGCTTACACTGGCCATCCAATCACTCCACGACAAGGTATTAGCCGTCAAAGTAGCGGTTACCGGGCTGGCATTGTCGCTTTTTTTCACCAGCAAACTAGTCGGGAAAGTATAGGCCGCCTGAATGCGCAAAGTTCGGAAGCCGTCCTTGTCGAACACCACGTAAGAGCCCGAATCCGCCGGAGCGGCAAAATCCATGGCGGCTCCTTTCAACTTCAGTCCTGTAGAGCCCACGTTGAAATCTTGCGACAAATACAGCGTACCTTGTCCGCAGAAGCTGGCCTTATCGATACAAATATTCTTTCCGCCGAAAGCAACTTTCGTTCCCGCTTCGGCCAGATCTACCACCGTAGCCGCATCGAAAGCAGCCTGGGTTGGAGTGAAAGTAATACCCGTAATGGCCACTACTGTACCTATACCACCGATGTTTTTGTCAATCCCCAGCGGCATTTCAAAGCCGATGTTATCGCCTGCCGCCTTGAGGTTGGACACCAGTTGGTCGGCATTTTTGGAAAAATAACTATCCAGTTTATCTACATCGCTGGAGCTGAAGGGCACGGCATTGAGATTAGGCGCAGGAGCTGAGGGCAGAAAATCCACATCGCCTTTTACCTTCGCCTTTACTGTACCGGAAAGCATTTCGTTGCCCGCATTCACTTCCAGGTCCGAAAATTCCACCAAAACCGGTATCAGCTTGGAATTAACCAGGGGCAAATTAATCTTGCCCGTACCGGTCAACGCGCCTCCCATATCATTGACAGTCAAAATCTTCATATCAAAAGCGCCCACCTTCACCGTGCTTCCTACCACCGCATTGCCCAGACTTTTGGCTCCTCCAGGCAATGGCACTTCGCAGGAACAACTCAGCATGGCCGGTGCTTTGGCCATCATCAGCATCATGGTTTTCGGGAATGCAAAAGGCTTTTCTTCGTACACGAAGGAGCAAATTTCACTTCTGCCTTCGTTGCGGAAATCTACCCGGTTAAACGGATCTCTGGCCGTAACGGCATACGCATACCTCCGCCCCGATACCAGTGTAGGTTGAGCTGGTCCAAAAAGAAAAGCATTGGCCGTAAGCGTCTGCTCGAAAAAGGGAGGTGTGGTAGCCGATAAAAAGGCATCGTTCGGATTTTTCCGCGGATCAATCATCTCGATGATCGTCAGCGTGTATTCAGTCGAAGGAGGTGCTCCAGCAGGAAAAGACCAGGTAAATAATTGATTTTGAGGAGATAGGGCACGAATGGTGTCCTCACCACACATCGGCCTGATCAGCATGGGCGGTTCCAGGTTGGTAATATTCATCGGATTGCTACAGCCCATGGGTTCCTCCAACGAGAGCGGTTCATTGGTCTGGTAATCCAATGCTCGCAGGCAGATAGTATACGTCCCTTCGGGCAAGCCATTGCCACGGACCAGCGCTGAACGAGGAATGCCGGAGACTACCAGTTTATTGATATCGAAAAGATTTCTGACTGCATCGGCATTTAGATTGACCATCGCCAAAGGCCCTAACTCAATCGGTTGGGGCGATTTGAACTGGGGCGCGGTCCTGATTTCAATCCCGTTTTCTCCGGTAATACTGCCGATCAACTGCACTTGCAGCGTACTTCGGGTATTGTTCCGCAGCGAAATCAGCATTCTTTCGGGATGATCGGCATAATCGGAAAGGCGGGTAGGGTAAGGGGGAATAACGCGGATGGTGGCGGTGACGTCGGTGCCGCCCTGGGCTTGCAGCCAGTTGGGGAGTGCGAGGGTTAGTAGTAGTAGTAGGAAAAGTTTTGCTAGAAAAAAGCGGCTTTGGTTGCCGTTTTCATTCACATCAAGGCCATCCGTAGGGTAGGCCTTAAGGCCTACCCTACGGATGGCTCCCTTCTCGCATAGTGCTGATGCTGTTATGGCAGGGATAGATTCTGCCGTTGTTGGTGTTTTCCACCAACAACTTAGCAATGAGTGACTAACGGCAACAGCACGAATAATTGCCTCCCAGAATAAGCTATCATGGGAAACTTTTCGTGCGGCTGGTTGATTTTTGCCACCATGGCCTGTCGGGGAATGGGTTTCAATGCAGAAATCTAATTTATCAGATTCAGATCGTAGATAGGTTTTCATAATCAAATGCTATGCTTTCAGAAACTAAAATTGTAGCCTAGTTCGCCGCGAAACTCGGTGTAGCGGGTATTATAGCGGTCGGTTAGCCCGGTTGGACTGTTGCTAATGAAGTTCAGTAGTGCATTGAACCGGTGCTTTTTGCTGGCTTGCATATCGGCTCGGATGCCGTGGTTCTGGATGGTGCTGTTGCCACTTCCCTGCGTACCGCGCAGCAGCGAACTGGTCAAGCCGAGCGATAGCTTATTGTCCAGCAGCCGTTTGGTGATTCCCAGCGTAAGTCCTTCATTCCCATTATTTCCCGACGATAATTTTACCTGGGTAGAATTCAGGTTGATCGAAAACGACAAGCCTTTCTCCTGGAAGGTAAGCTGGTAATTAAAGAAAATATTGTTCGATTGAATATTGTTGTCCTGGGCCGTCGTGGCGTTCTGATCGGTTAGCGTCATCCGGCTGTAGGAAAGCAGGAATACGTGGTTGACCGTAGGCCGGGTAAGGATGTAGCGGGGCGTAATAGACAGATTCTGGGTGGTTTGCGCCAGCAGGAAACTGTCCGCTATCAGAATGGTACGTGCCCGCTGGTTTGTCGAGAAGTTGGTAAAGTTAAAATCAACTCCGAACTGATCCGTAAAGTCGGCAGAGACGTTGGCGGCCCCAATTACCCGGCGGCTGGTGGCCTGCTTCTGGTTTTGCAGGTTATCGCGTTGCAAACCCAGGCTGCCGCTTAACCGCAGGCGTTGTTTCCATAGTACGACTGAGGGAGTAATCGTAATATTTTCCACATCATTGTTAAAGAAATAGGCGCCCATTGACTGGTAACCCGGATCGACCCGGCGGTACTGCAAGCGCAACGAAAAAACCTTTCCCCGATAGCCCACCGATGTTTGGTACGCGCTGTAAAACTCAGTTGATCCGTTTATTTTCAGGAATTTACCCAAAGTACCCGACAGGATTCCAGGCAATAGATTCGCTGTATCCAGCCGGATAGTCGAACCTATGTTGCGGGTATATAAACTCAGTCCGCCATCGGCTTCCCAATAAAACTGCTTGAGGAAAGTAATGCGGGCAGTGAGGCCAAAAACGGCATTTTCGGCGGGTGTTACCCGTTGGCGGCTGCGCAAATCCGGTACGCCTGCCAAACTCGTGCTATCGTCTTTGGCTTTTACCATACTAAAATCGACGGAAGCATTGCGGTTGCCAACGCCCAGTTTGACGGCATAACCCATCCGCGTATAGCTGAAGGGTTCGAGGGAACCAGACGTGGTATCGACTGCTGTAGCCCGATTGAGCCGCCCATACATAAAGCCAAAGCGGAAAATGCCTGGTTTCAGCTCTACTCCGCCGCCCAGCATGGTATGTCCGGCTAAGGTATAGGGCGAGAAGTTAAGGTTGCGATAACCGGCATGCAGGGTAATCCACTTGTAGGTAGGACTCATGCCAAACTGGTTGAAGGGTTGGCGAAAGCTGCGTTCCTGTTCGCTGAAGACGAAAGAAACGGGAATGCTCCAGCCATATAAGCTCAGCACTGGCGCACCGGTAACCACGTAGGAAAAAGGCTTGCGCCGGGCTTCGATGCCATTGGCGGCGTAGAAAATAGTGCGCACGCTAACACCGCCGTGGATGGTGACGGGCTTTTGCTGGCCAAGCGTACTCAGATCCTGGGCTTGTACCCGGCTCATAACCAACACCTCTGCGAAGCAAATGACCCAGAAGAAAAGATTCAGATATAGCTTTTTCATGGCCTGTTAGGTTAAGGCGTATACAATTCGCACTGTCTATACCCGGAAGCACGGAAGTTAATGCCACCGGCAATCAATACCTGTCCGTTAGGGAGTAAGGTGAGCGTGTGTAAAACGCGGGCAGGATCAGTGGAGCCAGTAGGAGTCCATTTCCCGGTGGCGGGATCATAGATTTCACAACCGGCATGTTGTTCACTCTGATCACCCTGCCCTCCTACCACCAGCACTTTTCCATTGAGTAGCACTACTGATTCCAAACGAGTCCGTTTCTTCTGCATGCTACCAGTAACGGTCCATAGTCCAGTAGCCGGATCGAATAGCTTGCAGGAGTCCACTACTCCAGCGATACTACTTCCGCCAGCAAAGAGCACTTTCCCATTGGGCAATAAGGCCGCTGTAGCATTCGTCTGGTGGGGGCTCGTGCCACCTGTATCGGTCCAGGTATTCGTAGTTGGATCGAAAAGGGTAGTATTCGTAGTATATCCTGCCACCAGTACTTTTCCATTTTTCAACAGAGTATTGGTATGGAGTATCCTCTCTGCGTAAGCCATTTCCCCGGTTAGGGTCCATTTCCCGGTGGCCTGATCGTACACTTCTGCTCTGGTGCTATTTTGTGAATATCCTCCACCGCCTGTAGCCAGAATACTGCCATTTGCCAGCATCACGGCGCGGAAGCCTGCCCCTCGATAGATATTATTGCTTCCTGAAGTTGCCAGCACGCTTAGCGAACCAGCGTCTGTCCACTGGCCTGTAGCGGGGTCGTACAATTCGCACATGTTCGCTACCTCTCTACCGGAGCTTCCTCCAATTATCAGCACTTTTCCATTTTTCAACCGAAAGGCTTTGTGTTCCATTCTGGGTGTTTTCAAACTACCCGTGATAGTCCAGTTTCCGGTCGCCGGGTCATAGATTTCACATGGAGCATTGGCCTGATCGTTACCTGATCCTCCGGCAACCAACACCCGTCCATCGGCCAGTAATGTAGCGGTATGCGAGTAGCGGCCATAGGTCATCCCACCCGTTGCCGAAAAGCTTCCCGGTGCTCCAGTAGTTACAGTAAAGTCTAGTACACTGGTTCCGGTCTTTCCATTCACGGTGACGGTAATCTTTCCGGTCGTAGCTCCCTGTGGCACAACGGTGACGATGGAAGTGGGCGTAATCTGCTGCGGAGAAGCCAATACTCCATTGAACTTTATTTCGATAGCGGCCGGGTCGCTGCCAAAGTTGGTGCCAGTAATGGTAACGCCCATGCCCACGGAACCGCTGGCAGGCGTAAAACTGATGATGGTCGGGTTGTTATTTAAAACGGTAAAGCTCGCTCCTGTGGCGGTTTTTCCATTGACAGTAACGGAGATGGCGCCAGTGGTAGCGCCGACGGGTATCGTTACCTTCAGCAGGGTTGCTGTAGCCGAGGTGACTGTCGCGGTAGTTCCATTGAATTTCACTGCATTTCCTGCAGTAGTTGGGCTGAAATTGGTGCCAACAATGGCCACAACATCACCCACAAAGCCCTGGTTGGGATCGTAATTGGTAATGGTGGGGGCGGCAGTATCGATATAAGTAAAGGTCGGGCCGTTGCCTGTGCTGCCTTGTACCGTCACACTGACAATGCCCGTTCCGGCTCCTTCGGGTACTACCGCTTTCAGTTGCGTGAGCGTAGCCGAGTTGACGACTGCCACCTTCCCATTAAACTTCACCTGGTTATTGGCTGCAACACCATCGAAGAAATTATTGCCCGTGATAGTTACCACCGTTGCCGGGCCACCGCTGGTAGGCGTAATACTCGTAATGACGGGCGTAGGCCAGACATAGGTAAACTGCGAATAGTTAGCGGTTTTGTCATTGACCGTTACACTTACCAATCCGGTTCCGGCAAAAGCGGGGACAGTTACTTTGAGTTGGGTCAAACTGGCAGAAGTGACGGTGGCGGCTTTGCCATTGAATTTCACTTGGTTGGCCGCTACCGTTGTCGCGAAATTGTCTCCGTTGATGGTCACAACCGTGCCCGTAGTGCCAGTGGTAGGCGAAATACTGGTGATGGTCAAGATGGGTTCCTGTGAGCTGATGACTGTAAATTGGGGACCAATGCCCGTAATTCCGTTGACGGTTACGGTTACTGCACCCGAAATGGCATCGGCTGGCACGGAGACTTGAAGTAAAGTATCTGAGGCAGGTGACTGGACGGTAGCCAGCTTGTCACCAAAACGAACCGTGTTGTTAGTAGCGGTAGTATCAAAGTATTTGCCTTTCAGGGTTACCACCGTGCCCGCCAGCCCTCGGTTAGGCGAAATACTGGCGATGATAGGCGTTTCGAAGAAGGTGAAGATGGGGCCATTGGTGGCTTTCTTCTTTACTATCACTTCTACATTTCCCGAACCGGCGTGGGCGGGCACCTGGACGGTCAATTCAGTTGCGGAGGCCTTAGTAACGGTGGCGAATTTCCCGTTGAACTTGACGGCATTGCTGGAGAGGTCTGTACTAAAATTCACTCCGGTGATTACTACGACTTGGTTCGCCGTGCCGCTGTCGGGGCTCATACTGGTAATGCGGGGCGGCGGCTGTGGCGCGGGCAATTCGAATACTTCTGCACAGCTTTGAAACAGTAAGATGAGCAGAAAGCAAAGTCCTACGAACCGCAATAGTATTAGCGTAGAGGAGTTCATGATACAGGTAAACTTTAGGTATTAGGTGTTATGCGTTAATAGTCAAATACTTAATGCAAATACACAAAGCGTTTTTGCACAAGAATGTTGTCTTTTTATCAAAAGATAATCGGATACGTTTCGATGACCTCTGTATTCTTTTCCTTCGGAAAGTAAACAACCTGAAAATTTGGCTTAGTACGAATAATTGGCAACTGTCAAAGGACGGGCAATGACTTGGATGAAACAATAACCCTTTATACAACCTGCCTTCATTTAAAAGGGTAAACCAGGATAGTTCTTAGCTGTGCCAGCAAATAACAGAGGCATGAACTAACCTTTTATACACAAAAGGAACAAAGTTAAGCTTTCATTACAGCTGATTTTTTTATTAATAGATTTGTTCAACGGGAAACGCTATTATGGAATGCCTGTGGAAAGCTTTGGATCCGTATAATCAATCAACCATTTGACATCACAACAATGTCTTTACCTATTAATCTGGAGTCCCTTCTCCATAGCTGTACCGTCGAGTCTGATCGCATTGAGTTCAAAGAAGGCTGGAACCCGGATGCCATCTATCGGTCAGTTTGTGCCTTTGCGAATGACTTGGAGAATATTGGAAGGGTTATCTTTGTAATGATGCGTGTAGGACAATATGGGAAAATACAAAAATAAGTCTGCCTTCAGCCTTTAAGCCAGTATATGTAGCCTCGTTACACGGCAACGAGGTGGCGAACGCAAATCACAAGACCGCTAGCTGGCAGTGCGCCAGATATGACCAGGCTAACGCTAGGATCGGGGCGGGCAACGAGATGTGACTGGGACGGCTACAGCGTTACATTGTAACGCTGCTACTCGTTACCAAATCGTTTCTTTAATCTTGGCTGGTGCAACTCCATTGGGGTGCATATCTGAACCCTTATCCTTTCACTAAAACCTAACCACCTTAAAATGAAGTGGATTACCCGCGAACGACCCAAGATTGATCGTATTGCCTGCCCCTGGCTCATTAAGCGCTTCATAGACCCCGACGCGCAGTTCTTTTTCGTTCCCTATGCAGAGGTAACAAGCAAGGCCAAGGAGCTTGGTGCCACCGCTTTTGATATACCCGAAGCCGAATTCACACATTACGAAGACCGCTGCACGTTTGATTACTTTCTGGAAAAATATTCACTCAACGATCCTGCTTTGCTACTCATGGCTCCCATCATTCGCGGAGCTGATACGGACGACCATGCGGTGGCCAGCCAATCGTCGGGCTTATGGGCGATCTCAGCGGGGCTGGCGTTCAATACACCGGACGATTATGAACTGCTAGAAAAAGGCATGCTGATTTATGATTCGCTGTACAGTTGGGCCAAACATTTACATAAAGAAAAACATACGCAAAGCCCCACCGAACGCCTTTTTCTGCAAGTATTCAATACCTATATGCAGGAGAAGGCCGGAACTAAGGGAAAGATACCGACCTGGGCCAAGGAATTAAAGGAAATCATCCAGGACCAGATTGACACCAACTTAACGCTGACACTCAAGGAAATTTCCGAAGGCTTGGACATCCACCCGGCCTACGTATCGCGCGAGTTTTCCAAATATTTCAACAACCTTTCCTTTGGGGAATACATCCGTAAGCTGCGAATAGAGAAAGCCACGGATCTGCTTCAATCCTCTTCCCATTCCTTATCGGAAATCGCTTACCTGACCGGTTTTTCGGATCAAAGCCACTTTACTCGCATTTTCAAAAAGAACACAGGGCAAAGTCCGGCGGAATTTCGAAAAAATTTACCTAAAAAGTAAGTTCTGTTCCAAAGGGTTACTTCCGTTCTATACTCCTGCTTAGCCACTGTCTATCCTTGCAGACTGATTTATCTCCCAAACGGATAAGTACATTAAAAAGGAACCCTATGGAATCCTCCAATATAATCCATCAGCCCGCATACAGCCTGGCTGACCTGACTAAATACTTCCTCACATTAGGCACCTTTGGCTTCGGCGGGCCAGTGGCTTTAGTCGGCTACATGCACCGCGATTTGGTGGAACAGCGGAAATGGATCAGCGAGGAGGAATACCGGGAAGGATTGGCGCTGGCTCAGTTGGCTCCCGGACCTTTGGCCGCTCAATTAAGTATCTACCTGGGCTTTGTGCATTATGGCCTGTGGGGCGCTACCCTCATCGGTTTGGCTTTTGTACTGCCTTCCTTTGTCATGGTTGTGCTGCTCGGAATTGCTTACAAACTGTACGGTGGCCTTTCCTGGATGCAGGCCGTCTTTTATGGTGTGGGAGCCGCCGTGATCGGCATTATCGGGCTGAGTGCTTACAAACTCACCCTCAAGTCGATTGGCAAATTCCAATGGGCTGAGATGAAAAGCCGGTGGTTGCTGTGGCTGTTTTACCTGTCGATGGCGATTGTCACGGCGCTTACGCAACGGGAAGAAGTGTGGCTTTTTGTCATCCTGGGCTTTGTATATATGGCCATCAAAGCGCCGCCCCAGTGGTTGAAACGGAAAAAGCCTGTCCTCTCGCTTTCTGTGGTATTGCTGGCAGGCATTGGCTTTTGGGAATACGAACCAGACAAACTGGTGCAGATCGGGTGGTTTTTTACTAAAGCGGGAGCCTTCGTATTCGGCAGCGGACTAGCCATTATTCCCTTTCTGCAAACGGGCGTAGTACATGAACTGGGCTGGTTGAATGAACAGCAGTTTTTGGATGCCGTAGCCGTAGCCATGATTACACCCGGCCCAGTGGTGATTACTGTTGCGTTCATTGGCTTTCTAGTCGCCGGTTTTGCTGGCGCGGTGGTCGCGGCCTTGGGTGTCTTTTTCCCTTGCTATATATTCACGGTGTTGCCCGCGCCTTACTTCAAGAAGATTGCCAAGAATGCCAGCATCAAGGCCTTTGTTGATGGAATTACGGCGGCAGTTGTTGGTGCGCTGGTCGGGGCGGTCATTGTCATCGGCATCCGTTCCATTACCGATATTCCTTCGGCTTTGATTGCCATTGCCAGCGTTTTAGCCCTCCTGTATATCAAAAAACTTCAGGAGCCATATATTATTCTCATTGCTGCCGTGCTGGGTCTGGCACTTAAATCCTTTGTATAAAATCCTATGAAAAAACGTATTCTATTTCTACGCTCTACTTTCTTCTTTTTACTTTTTACTTTTTACACCCTTCCTACTTTCGGCCAAAAGCAAGTCCGCGATCACAGCCAGGCTTGGTTCGGGTATTTTAACCAGACGCGTTTATCTAACAAATGGGGCATATGGCTGGATGTACATGCCCGCCGAACCGATTTTATGGATCGCTGGAATACGATGATGATCCGCCCAGGCGTCACGTATTACATCAACGATCACGTACGGTTTACGGCTGGCTATGCTTACGTAGCCCAATATCCGGCTTCCGGCTTGAATACCGTCCGCCCCGAACACCGGCCCTGGCAACAGATTCTGTGGACAAGCCGCTCCAAACGACTCCAGACCCAGCAATGGATACGGCTGGAAGAGCGATTTATCGGAAAAGTAGTGAATGACCAGTTGCTGGACGGCTATAATTTCAACTGGAAAATTCGCTATTTGCTCAACCTGATGGTGCCTTTGAACCGCGACTTCATTGAACCCAAAACACTCTTCTTCGCCTTTAATGACGAAATTCATATCAACGCCGGGAAAAACATCACCTACAATTACTTTGACCAGAACCGGCTTTTCGTAGGCTTGGGCTACCAGTTTTCCAAGACACTCAATGCACAACTCGGCTATATGAACCAGTTCCAGCAGTTGCCCGCTGGAAACCAATTTGCCAATAACCACGTCATGCGGCTTTTCTTCTTCCACAACCTGGACTTGAGAAGTAAGTAGATTGGTCGGTTGTCACCGAAAAGTGGGCTTGACGTTAAAATTGTCAATGCTCGAACGATTGGGGGTAAATTGGTTTGCCAAATATCTAAATAGGAACTTCTCCGTTTGTAGCAAGTAAACTATTCTATAGAATCAATGGATCCGATTATACCTTTCGAGTGGCAACGCCTGTTTCTTTCCAAAGACACTCCCGCATTTTTTCTGGTCGAGATAGCCTTCCGCAGCTTTCTGATGTACCTGTTGATTCTGCTTGCCCTTCGGGTAACGGGCAAACGGGGAGTCAAGCAATTGTCCCTCTTTGAATTAACCGTCATCCTTTCGCTGGGCTCCGCCGCGGGAGATCCGATGTTGTATGCCGATACGCCTCTATTGCACGCCTTACCGGTATTTGGCGTCGTTATCTTTTTTTATCTTTTCTTTAACTGGCTCACTGAGCAAAGTGAGAAGGTGGAACAATGGCTGGAAGGGAAACCCGCTTGCCTGATAGAGGAGGGTGAAATTAACTTGGAAGCCTTTCGGAAAGAGAACCTGACTTACCAGGAATTATTCGGGGAAATAAGGCAGCAACAAGTAGAACACCTGGGGCAGGTGCGGAAAGTGTACATAGAGGCTACCGGCGAACTAAGTATTTTCTTTTATCCACCCGAACAAGTTCAACCAGGGCTACCCATCTTTCCCGAGCTGCTGGCTAAGGCCATCAGCCGCATCGAAGTGAAAGGACTGTATGCTTGCCGCAACTGCGGCCATTGCCAATCCCTTTTGCCGGCTGAAGTCATTGCCTGCAAGCGCTGTGGAAAAGCGCATTGGCTGCCTGCCTGTACGGACGAGCGCGTTTCCTGAGATACACCTGAGGCAATGTCGCCACCGAATTTTACAGGCCTCTAATCATTTTGCCGGGTGGCCAGAGCCAAAAATCTTGCCAGCCGCTACCAGCCATGGGATCGAAATGAAAGACGAAGGTCGGCAGCGTTTAGAACGCTGCCGACCTTTTGTTGTTTATTTTGTTGTTTATTTTGTTGTTTATTACCTATTTCGCCTAAAAACAGGGCTAGCGGTTAACCACTAAAACCTTATCAACTACCATCAATTTTTAATAATTCTGGCGCGGATGGCTTTGGCTACGGCTTCGGGGCCGCACTGCACTTGCAGCTTGTGGTAGATATTCTTCAGGTGTCGGCGCACCGTTTCAATGGAGATGATGTACTCTAGCGCAATCATCCGGTAGGAGAAACCACGTGCTAGTAGCTCTAATATCTGTTGTTCGCGGGGAGTAATGTGGTAATCATTTTCCTGCACGCGGGGCGGCTGATGGAAAGTCTGGATTAGCCGGCGGGCAATGCCTGGCGACATAGGCCCACCGCCGTCATACACTTCGCGAATAGATTGAATCAATTGTACAGAGGAATCCTTCTTGAGCAAATACCCATCAGCACCATTGGTGAGGCAGGCAAACAGCTTATCGTCGTCGTCAAAAACGGTGTGCATTAGCACCCGGATGCCAACGTTGTATTCCTTCACTATGCGCACGCCTTCAATCCCATTGCGTTCGGGCATATCTATGTCCATAATAATCACATCGGGGCGGTTTCGGCGAATGTCCAAGGCTATGTTCTGACAGTTGGGAAATGTCCCAAGTATCTCGAACCCCTCCGTATTGCTGATCAACAGCTCTAGCAAGGAGCGGAGTTTATCATTATCTTCATAGATAGACACTTGGATCGGAGGCATTTTTCCTAGGCTTTTAGCAGTTGACTCCTTTATACAAAGTAAGGACAGATAGTAAACATACGAATAAAGCGATAGACTTATACGGACACTGGAAACTCTAGCTGAATTTCGGTGCCGCGCCCCAAAGCCGATTGGATACGCAAGGTGCCTTTGAGATTTTCAGACCGTTTTTTCAGGTTCCGAATGCCATTTCGGTCGCTGTGGGCATCGGGGTCGAAGCCTATTCCATTGTCCCGAACAATGAGCCTCAGTTGATGCCGAGAGAAGCTTATTTCTACCTGCGCCTGATCGCAACGGGCATATTTGACCAGGTTATTAATGGCCTCTTTAAAGATAAGATAAAAATCCCTGCGCTGCTCCATCGTGAGCTTCATCTGTTCCACATGCTCGGGTATTTCCAATTGATAATCAATACCTTTTGCTTCAAACAACTCGGAAGCGTACCGCGCCATTCGGGCAATCAGGTTGGCTAGCCCGTCGTTTTTGGGATTGATACTCCAGACAATATCATCTAGCGAGGTGCTTATCTGGTGCGCTTCTTCTACCATTCTTTCCAGGAAATGCGCCGCCGGATTCGGTTCCTTTATCGTCTTTTGCGCCATCATTCCCATAATCCCAATGCCACTGAGCGAGGCTCCGATTTCGTCGTGCAAATCGGCTGAAATGCGGTTGCGCATCTGTTGAAGTCGTAACAGTTGATTGATACGAAACCGGTAAAAACCGTATAAAAATGCGACTATGGCTGCCAACACCAATAGCTGAAACCACCAGGTTTCGTAAAAAGCGGGCAGAATAACGAGTTGCAGCCGAATTTCATTCTTATTCCAATTGCCAAAGGCATCGCCTGCTTTCAGGTGCAAGGTATATCGGCCTGGGTCCAGATTGGTATAATAGGCCAGGTGATTAGACCCAATGTAGTTCCACTTCTTCTCAAACCCTTCCAGGTAGTAGGCATATTGGTTGTTTTGCAGCTTGGTATAGTTGAGCGCAATAAAGTCTACGCTAAAGGCATTTTCGGATCGTTTTAATCGAATGGGCTTAGACAAGTCAAGGTGTCGTTCCTGTTCGTGTATTTTAAAAGCGCTTACCGCTACCTGCGGAGCCTGCTTTTGCTCCAGCAATTTTTCTATCTTGAGCAAGTTGATGGCATTTTTCTGACCAATCAATAACTCCTTTCCACCGCCAGCGTAAAGCCTTTGCAAAGTATTGTTGCTCAGCAAACCATCGCTCTCCGTAAATCGAATCAGCCGTTGGGTGTGGGGATTATAGCTATGCAAACCTTCGTAGTTACCAATCCAGATATTGCCCCACCAATCTTCAGCCAGGCCCTGATTTTCGCGGTCATACAGGCCGTTTTCTGTGGTTAATACTGTTTTTATACTACCATTTTCCCTTTTGGTCACACTTCCCCAACGGGCTGCCCAAAGGTTATTTCGGTGGTCGGCAAAAATGGAAATAGCCGCGAGATCGTGTAGCTGCACGCCTGGTGCCAGAGAATCGGCTTTCACAAAGCCCCGCTTGTGTGCATCTACATAATACACTCCATTCAAAGTAGCCAGCCACACGCGCCCCTGCCTATCCAGGCGCATATCATTGATTAAGTTGTTGTTCTTAATAAGGTTGGCTTGCGTCAGGCTGTCCCATGGCGATACGTCTTTTAGCAGTTTTTCGTCCAGCACGTGAATGCCTTCGTCCGAATTACCAATCCACAGCCGTTGGTGCTGGTCAAAAAGGCCATACATAAAAAAGGGAACGGAATAGTAACGATTGGCCAGCTTGCTCAAAGGGGTTTGCAAAAATTGATTTCGCCTGGGGTCAAAAACCACCAGGCCATCTCCGGTATATCCCCAGCGATTGACACCAATCCAGAGTGTGCCATCGTCGCGTTGCACCATCCAACGGGTTTCGGGAGCCGAGCCAGCCGGAGAAAAAGCCACCAGCGTAAATTGATTCGTCTGGCGATTCCACCGCAGCATACCCGTGTGCGACAAGCCCAACCACCAGGTTTTGCCGGTTGTATCCGTTTTGTCTTGCAGAAAAGTATTGACCGTAACCGGAAAATCGACCAAGCCCGGCGGTATTTGGATGGTCTGTATAAAATTGCTGCGGGGGTGGTACTTGAGTACGCCTTCGGAAGTACATATCCAAACGATGCCTTCCTGTGGGTCGCGGAAAATATCGTATACTTCGTAGGCTCCAGAAAACAAGGCAGGAAAGCGGTAGAGCTTTTGCTGTTCGGGGCGAAAAATACTCAGCCCTTTCTTGTCACCAATCCATAAAATCCGCTGACCATTTTCGTCCCAACCCTCCTCTACTGCATTCACAAAATTATCGGTATCCGTTAAGGCGAGCATTTTGTAGGCGTGGGTAGTGGGATTGTACTGAATTAAGCCCCGATTTTGGGAGCCCATCCAGAGAAGCCCCTGTTGATCTACGCAGCCAGTATTAAACACAATAGGCTCCCGGCGGCTTGGATCGGGACTGTCAACACCCAATACACATACCAGCGTATCTTTCACACGGTTGTATTGAAAAAGGCCATTGTCTGACCCAACCACCCAAATATTGTGTTGCTTATCTTCTAAGAAAGAAGCTTTTACCCAAACATAGGTAGTTTGACGAAAGGGATAGTGCTTCTTTTTCCTGGTTTTCAAATCAACCCGATTCACCCCACTCCGGTCGCTATACCAGCCTTGTTGCCTCGAATCAATGAAAAAGAAGCCCGTTTGATTATCATCCTCAGGAAGCAATTCCTTGACAGACAGCATCTCAAGCGTGTTAACGTCAATTGTGCAAACACTGCTTCGGTCGGTCGAAGCCCATACGTGATGGTTGGAATCTGCTGCCAGCCCCGTGACAAAGTTGGTTTCTATTTGCAGAAAATTGCGAAAAGTTGCTCCATCGTAACGGGTAGGACAACGCCGCGTACCAAACCACATAAAGCCCTGATGATCTTTGGTCGCACATAAAACGGTATTGCTGGGCAAACCTTCTTTGGTCGTAATGTTTTCAAAAGAGATGGATGGCAACTGCGCCCAACCCATAAGGGACAGTAAATTCAGGAGGCAAATACATACGCTTACAAAAGAATATTTCTTGATCACAGCCATCATTTAAATCCCAGGATCGCGTAGCAACAGCGGCTAACTGACCACAACCTACAAAAAATGGAGAGCAATTGAAAGCCGTACGCAAGAACGGAAGCGTGTCGCCTAAGTCTTTTGGGAACGAAGTAATGCCGTATAGATAAGTAATTCGCAGTGCATGAGTGAGTATATGTAAAAAAAACAGGCTTCAAAATTTCGATTAATGGGCAATCCTGTCTTACATTAGCGGGTATTTCTTCTCATTAAGCATATAGGTAACGCCAAATAGAGAATTCAATTTTTATCATCAATCAACAATTACTCTTTCATGTCGATTAAGAAGTCTTCAAAAAAAATCGGATTGGCCTTATTGCTAGCCGCTTCTGTCGCTGGCAGCTTTTATGCCTGCAAACCGACGCCCGTTATAAGCACGCAGCCAATACCCCCAACTGTAGCTAAAGTGCCCCGTATCCTGGTTTTTTCTAAAACCAAAGGCTGGTTCCATACGTCGATTCCTGCCGGGATAGCGGCCTTGCAAAAGCTGGGCAAAGACCAGAACATTGTGGTAGATACCACCAAGAATGCCGCCTATTTTGTAGAAGACAGTCTGAAAAATTATAGTGCCGTCGTTTTCCTGAACACCACTCAAAACGTCCTTAACCCCGACCAGCAGGTAGCTTTTGAACGCTACATCCAGGCAGGTGGCGGATTTGTGGGTATTCACTCAGCCGCCGATACCGAATATAACTGGCCCTGGTACAACCGACTGGTGGGTGCCTATTTCCAGAATCACCCCAACAACCCCAACGTACGCCAGGCGACTATTGACGTGGTAGACAAGAAAAATCATCCGGCTGCGCAAGGCTTGCCTGCCCGCTGGGTACGCACAGACGAATGGTACAATTATAAAAGCATTCAGCCTGACCTAACCATACTGGCCAAGCTCGACGAGACTAGCTATGAAGGTGGCGAAAACGGGGATAACCACCCCATTGCCTGGTACCACGAAATAGATGGAGGCCGCGCCTTTTACACAGGTTTGGGACATACCGATGAAACTTATCAGGAGCCCTTGTTTCTCCAGCATTTGTTGGGCGGAATTCAGTATGCCATTGGCACGAACAAGGCGCTGGAGTATTCGAAGGCCTATGCCGTACAAACACCGGAAGAAAATCGCTTTACCAAAACCATTCTTTCCAATGACCTGAACGAGCCCATGGAACTGGCCGTGGCACCCGACGGGCGCGTGTTTTTTGTAGAACGCGCTGGCAAGTTCTATATGTACGACCCCATTGCCAAGAAAACCAAACTCGTGTACGACTTCCCGGTAAAAGCCGTGGATAAATACTTGAATGGTTTGCTGGGCATGACCCTCGATCCTGATTTTAGCCAGAACAACTACATTTACTTCTTCAATACCGCAGGCACCAACGAGCAACTCAAGCAGCACATTTCGCGGTTTGTTATCAGCCCGGAGGGGGTTTTAGACCTGGAATCGGAGAAAGTGATTATTGAAATTCCCATTGAGGCAGAAGTAAGTGCCCACACGGGCGGCTCGCTGGCCTGGGATAAAGACAAGAACCTGTACATTTCTACTGGCGACAACACGGTTCCTTTCGAGTCTGATGGCTTTGCACCGATTGATACCCGAACGGGAAGGATTACTTTCGACGCCTCGCGCTCAGCCGGTAATCCGAACGATTTGAGAGGTAAAATCCTGCGTATCCATCCACAAGCCGATGGCACCTACACCGTTCCTGAAGGCAACTTATTCGCAAAAGGCACGGCTGGCGGCAGCGGCCGACTGACTCGGCCTGAAATCTATATTATGGGCTGCCGCAACCCTTACCGGATGTCGGTAGACCAGGCTACTTCTATTGTGTACTGGGGCGAAATTGGCCCGGATTCTGGTACCGATGGCGTGCAAGGTCCGCGCGGTTATGACGAATTTAACCAGGCAAAAAAGCCGGGTAACTATGGCTGGCCGTTCTTTGTGGGCGACAATAAACCTTATCACCAATACGACTTTGCTACCAAAGCTGTGGGTGAGTTGTTCGATGCCAATGCGCCCATCAATACTTCTCCCAACAATAGCGGCGCTAAAACTTTGCCTCCCGCTCAAAAAGCGATGGTCTGGTTTCCTTATAACAAGTCAACGGAATTTCCTGAACTGGGCGTAGGTGGCCGTTGTGCCATTGGCGGTCCCGTGTATCACTTCAACTCCAGCACACCAGTGGCAACCAGGTTGCCTGCGTATTTCGATAAAGCCTTATTTGTAGGCGATTGGATGCGTAACTGGGTATACGTGATCCGCTTAGACGAAAACCAAAACTACCAACGCCTGGAGCCTTTCATGCCTTTGTCCGGCGATTTCAAACGTCCGATCGACCTGGAAATAAGCGACAATGGAATCTTGTATCTACTGGAATATGGCTCAGTCTACGGAATCGACAATGACGATGCCCGCTTGGTGCGCATTGATTTCAACGCGGGTAACCGGGCTCCGGTAGCAGCCATTTCCGCGAACGAAACGGTCGGGCTGGCTCCGTTGAAAGTAGATTTTAACAGCCAAAAAAGCTACGATGCCGATGAGGAGGACAAGCTAACGTACGAATGGAAGTTTGAAGGAAACGCAGCGACATCTACCGAAGCTAACCCTAGCCATACCTTCCAGAAAAACGGCATTTACCAGACTATTCTGAAAGTGACGGATCAGGCGGGCAAAAGCGATACTGATACCTTGGAAATAAAGGTGGGAAATACGCTGCCCCAAATAGCGATCAGCACCACCAGCAACAGCACTTTCTATTTCGACAACACGCCGCTGAAATATGCGGTGGATGTGAAAGACAAGGAAGACAAAACGATTGACAAGAAAAAAGTAAAGGTTACGCTCAACTACATTCCTCAACTAGCCAATTCTCAGACGATAGGACACCAGCAGATTACCCAATCATTCAACCTGGGCAAATCGCTGATGGCAGGAAGCGACTGTAAGGCTTGTCACCAGTTGGAAAAAAAGTCGGTCGGGCCAGCTTTCAAGGAAGTATCAAAGCGCTACCTGAATGATAACGCTGCCTTGACTCGCCTGGCTAACAAGGTCATTACTGGTGGTGGTGGCGTATGGGGCGACCATGCCATGAATGCTCACCCACAACTTTCTAAAGAAGAAGCGACCGAAATTGTGAAATATGTGCTTTCACTAGCCAATCAGCAGCCCGATGTAAACCTGGCTCAGCAAGGCAGTATCGCATTAAAAGAGCACGTAGGCAAAGAGAAACAAGGCAGCTATGTGCTCACCGCTTCTTATACCGACAAAGGGGGAGCCATTGCGCCATTAACCAATAGCGAAGTGCTGGTACTGCGTTCGACGAAAGTACAGGTGGAAGAGGCAGACCGTTTCTATAACCTTGACAAACAAGAATTTGGTGTGGGCAGTATCCGTAACAAGGGTTATTTTGTTCTGAAGAATATTGACTTGCAAGGCGTTAGCCGCATTACCTACCGCTATACGTCTAAAGATAATAGTGCCACTATCGAAGTACACCAGGATTCGCCGAAAGGCCCGGTCATTAGCCTACTTCCATACGCTCCTACCGGCAACTGGGATACCAAAAAGGAGCTGAGTACTGCCATCCAGGCACCTGTCGGAAAGCATGATCTCTACTTCGTATTTGTTAACAATGAAGGCAAAAAAAATAACCTAGGCTGGATAGACTGGATTAACTTCGAGAAGTAAGGGCTATTAGGCTTCTCTCGCTTTCTCGCTAATCTGAAGGTGTGGGATGCTCACCAGCCACTTTTTGGAATTAGCACAGTCGCGATACCCGGTAGCTTTCTTGAAACCTACCAGATATCGTGACTGTGCTCAACGGCTATTTATGCGCTACCGGCATTTCTGACTGCGGTTTGCCCTCCACTTTATTCAATACCCATTCGCCTATTTTCAATCCTTGCGTCCGGCCATTGTCGATGGCATCCATCAAGTGAATACCGCCGTAGAAGCGGGAAATGCCGGCTTCAATGGCCGCTTGCTGGAAGGACGTAAAATGGCGGGCTTCCAGGCCGTAGCGTTCTTCTACCGTATCGGTGTACTGGAAATTATCTCCCAGATAGTGCGTTAAAATGGTGGCCGAAGCGGCTGAAATAGTCGAATGTCCGCTGAGGTATTCCGGGAAAGGAGGGGTCTGCAAAAACGGTTTCCAGCTTGGATCAAGGCATTTTCGGATGGCGGTCTCTGGCCGGATGCGGTTGCTGCGGAATTTTTCGTCCCAGCACCCAATAAATGCATCCATCAATCCTAGGGCGACGACGGTATGGATTTTCAGGGTTTTTGAGAAGCTCACTTTTGCCTGTTGGCAAGCAATGCCTGTAATGCCCAGCCAATGCGCACCAGGAGATATCTTCTTCAGCCCAACCGACATGTGACCATTGTCTTGCAGCGCGAAAGGATTACAATCCCAGAAAGCAGCGATTTGACGGTGTTCTTCCGGTAATTTCTCTTCGTAATTCTGCAACAAAAGCTGATAGAAAGGTGATTTCTTGTCTTTGGAAAAGGGCACGGGCGGAACAGGCTTGAATTGGCTACAAGAGTCCAGCAAAAAGGGGCGAACGGTGTTAAAATAAGGTTCTACCGGAGCAAAAAATCCCGGCGGAGTAGGATACCAAGTGCCTTCCTGACCCAGCGGAGTATAGCGGGGATAATTGCTGATCTGATTGTATTTGTCGGCTTTGGCGTAGGCTAGTATCTTTTTGCTTACCTCCGAGGCATAGTGCTGCGAACTTTCCATGACCTCCTCGGTAAACCCCATGCGGCGACAGGAATCCAATAGCTTTTGCTCATACTTTTCTAACAAAATCCCCGAAGGCTGCATCTTCCTGGCCGTTTTTAGCATAGCCAGCACCGCACTGAGTTGGTAGGAGTAGCCCGTTCTTTTCAAGGTATCAAGAGAGGGAAAGCCTTTTAATATGTGGTGCATCGGCTGACAAGTGGTATCATTAAGCGCCACCACCTCATAGCCAGCCAGGCAAGCGTAGGAAAAGAAACGGGCAGCCAGCGGAGGGTTGGTCACATCGTGCACCATAATCTCCGTCATTTGGGTAATGACCTCAC
>JAZKGK010000146.1:0-12222 GCA_040385915.1 Bacteroidota bacterium | reverse complement strand
CAGCCCAAATCAAATCAACTGCTTTCGGAAGGTTTTGCTCAGCAGTACCCTATGCAAATTCTGGTTGTAGAAGATAATCTAGTCAACCAAAAGATTATCATGCGGATTTTGAATAAGCTGGGATTTTTTCCTGACATGGTAGGCAATGGAGCTGAAGCGCTGGAAAAGCTGGATCAGCAACCGTTTGATATCGTGCTCATGGATATCCAAATGCCGGTGATGGATGGCTTGCAAGCAACCCGGAACATTCGGAAACAATCCCGATTCTCTTCCCTGCTGGTCGTTGCGATGACGGCCAATGCGACTCATGGCGATCGGGAGGAGTGCTTTGCCGCAGGTATGGACGATTATATTTCCAAGCCACTTAAGCTGGATGAGTTAATTGCTCTCCTAACCAAAGTTGCCCTAACCGTACGAAATCAATCGGCATTACCCAAGTAGCTCGTCTTACTTCGTAAATGCCATGGCCTTAATGGGCTGAATACGGGTAATGATGATGGTAGGAATAATCAGTACGGTGGTTACCAATAGGAGAGTAGCCACGTTGAGCAATACAACAACCGGCCAGTTCCATTCTATCGGAACGCTGTCCATGAAGTAGTTGATCGGGTCGAGGGGAATGAGGTGGAAGTAGTATTGTAACGCGCACAAACCCAGACCGATCACGTTGCCAAAAAATAGCCCTTTGGTGATAAGACTCAAGCCATTGTACAGGAATATTTTGCGGATTTGCCAGTTAGTAGCGCCTACTGCTTTAAGCATGCCAATCATCGAAGTCCGCTCCATCATCAGAATGAGCAGGATGGAAATCATGTTGAAGCTGGCCACAAACAGAATCAAAGTCAGGAATACCACCACATTCCGATTGAGTAGTGAAAGCCAGTCGAACAGCGACATATACTTGTCGGTGATCTTGATGATGCCCATATCCTGATCCATTTTGTCGTCGGCCTCCTCGAATGCCCGCTGCAACTGTTCTATATTGGTTCCGTTGAAACCGGTAGCGAAAATTTCGAAGCCACCTACCTGGTCGGGAGTCCAGTTGTTGAGTCGCTGAACCAGGGTTATGTCGCCAATAATGAGGGTGTTATCCACTTCGTCGAGCCCGGTTTCGTAGATGCCGCTCACCACCAACTTGCGAACGCGGGGAGGGTTTTGCACAAAGTACATCATGAGCGAGTCCCCAGGTTGGATGCGGAGCTTATTGGCAATGCGGCGGCTGACAATGATTTGGCTAGAATATCCGGCTGGCCCACCTCCCGATGGCCGGCCCCCGGAATCAGGGAATTGCAGGATCTTACCCGCGACCATCGTGCGCTGGAAAGCTGACCAGTTGAAATCGTGCCCTACGCCTTTGAGTACTGCACCCAAAATTGCTTCATCGGTTTTCAGCATGCCTGCTTTGTGGCCAAAAACCTGAATATGTTCCAGTAGCGACCCTTTTTTGAAATTCTTATAGATAGGCGCTTTGGTAGAGATCGGTATTTCTTCGTAGGAATTGTTCATAGTGAACTTAGTCACCTGAATGTGCGCACCAAAGCTAAATATCTTCTGCATAATGACCGACTTGAATCCATCCAGAACGGCGAAGGAAATCATCATCACGGCCAGGCCAATGGCAATACTCGCCACCCCAATGCGGGCAACGGTTGACGAAAAGGAGGCCACTTTGGTTTGCCGAATGCGTTGGGCTATAAAATAAGGAAGATTCAAGGGCGCACGTAGATTTTTAGATAGGCAAATTAATCAGCATTTTGCATGCATTCGCATAAAACCTGAAAAGAATTCGGAAGTTTGTGTTTGTAACCAACCGCTTGTTTTTGGGTTGTTCTGCCAAAATGATCATAGCATATGAAAAAAATATTCCTGCTCCTTTTCCTCGCCTGCTTCTTTTCATGTAAAAAACAACCGGTAGCTACCCAAAAGCCGCCAGTTAAAAAAGCGCCGACTACGCAGAAGCTGCCGAAGTCCAATCCAACGGAACCAACGCAAACCCCAATTCCCGGAAAGTCAACCACTACACCAGCGGCTCGACTGATGACTGGTGCCGAACAGCTACCGCTCTACCTGCCCGACTTGCAAGGAAAGCGGGTGGCTTTGGTGGTAAACAACACCTCGCTGGTTGGTCATACGCACCTGGTAGACACCCTGATGAAACGGCAAGTAAATATCCGCAAGATTTTCGCCCCCGAACATGGCTTCCGGGGCGAAGCGGCCAATGGCGAATTGGTGGCTAACGGCGTGGATACCCAATCGAAACTGCCCATTATTTCGCTTTATGGCAGTAACAAAAAGCCCAAGCCCGAGCAGCTGGCCGATGTGGATGTGCTGATCTTCGATATTCAGGACGTTGGCGTGCATTTCTTCACCTACGTCAGCACCATGCACTACCTGATGGAAGCTTGCGCGGAAAATGGCAAGCAGCTTATTGTGCTCGATCGCCCCAATCCTAACGGCGACTATATTGATGGCCCGGTGTTGGACATGAAGTTTCATTCCTTCCTCGGCATGCATCCCATTCCAATCGTGCATGGGCTTACTGTGGGCGAATTGGCTATGATGATTAACGGGGAAAAATGGCTGAGTGGGCAACAGCCATGTGCCTTAAAAGTGGTTAAAAATGCCAACTACACCCACCAGACACTTTACCTGGCTCCAGTAAGACCATCGCCCAACCTGCCCAATGCGCTGGCTATTCGGCTATATCCCTCTTTGTGCATGTTCGAGGGGACTACCATTAGTGTAGGGCGGGGTACTGACTTTCCGTTTCTAGTTATGGGAGCACCCGATCCGGTATACGGCTCTTTTACATTTACTCCCCTGAGCCGTCAGGAATCTAAATATCCACCGCATCAAAATGAACTTTGTTACGGGGTATATTTAGGCAATGACACGGCTCAATCAGCATTAATGGAGAAAAAATTCACTTTATCCTACCTGCTTGACTTCTACCAAAAATCGCCTGACAAAGACAAATTCTTCAACACCAACAATCATTTCGAGCTATTGGCGGGCACTGATGAACTACGCAAGCAGATCAGATCGGGAATGACCGAGCCTCAAATCCGTGCTACCTGGCAGCCTGGTTTGGAGGCTTACCGTCGGTTGCGTGCCCGTTACTTACTCTACCAGGAATAGCCTATTTGGATGCAGAAGTCACCACGTAGAAGGATGAAATAGTTGCTATTGCCTAAGCTTAGTGTAAAAGCTATTTGAAAGGTACATGGAATGGGTTTTACCCTTAGTCAGTCGGAGTTGAATTGTAATGGGACAATAACTATACTCGTATCCATTTTTTCACCCGTTTGTCTATTCAATTGCCAGCCGTATGACGTATTCCCGCGAAAGCAAAACGAGTCGAATTCTCCTTATCGACAGTAATAAATCAGCGGTGGAGTTTATCGGACAAAAGCTACGCGCCAATTACACCCAATTGTTTGCACTGCACTACGCCAGCGAGGTAGTAGAAGCCATGGAAAGGATTCTGACCGAATCTTTCGATTGTGTACTGTTGGGAAACGCGTTTAGTTATGCCCAAAAAATGGATATACGCTTAGCTTTAAAACAAGAACAGCCTAATTTTGATATACCGGTTATTGAATTAGATTATCAACCAGACCAGCTTACTGCCCGCATATTCAGGGCCGAAGCAGCGGATTTTATCATCAAATCACACCCGGATAGCCTACAGAAAATTATTAAAGATACTATGCGGAAGAAATACGGGGAAGAGGATCTTCCTCAATTGCGTATTCAATACTGGGAAGTGCAACGCCACCTACAGAGCCGAGAAAAGCAAATACAACGATTGCAACAGGCACTGGAGAAAGGCAAAGAGGTTAATCGCCTCAATGAGCAAGAATTGAAGAAAACCCTTCGGCGGCTTTCTTTCCAATTTGATAATACTCCGCTGGCCATCATCGAATGGGACAAGGAGTCAAAAATCCGGCGCTGGTCGAAAGAAGCCGAAACCTTGTTTGGCTGGAAAGCCAGAGACGTAATGGGCAAAACCTTCCGTGATTTTGCCTTCGTGTATGCAGAAGATACCGAAGTTGCCAACCGTATGGTAGAGAACTTGCGGGAAGGATTGGAATCTAAAAATATTGTATACCACCGGAATTACCATAAAAACGGGCAAGAAATTCACTGCGAATGGTGCAATTCTGTTTTATACAATGACCACAAGGAAATTGACTCTTTCATTTCCATTGTACAAGACGTAACGCAACTCCGACAGAAAGAGCAATTGCTGCTAGAGTCACAGGAACGGTTTCATAAGCTCTCCCAAGCTTCTTTCGACGGCATAGCCATTCATGACCAAGGCATTATTGTGGAATGTAACGAAAAATTAGCCGAAATTTTCGACTATTCCCAGGAGATGCTGATAGGTTCTAGCGCCTTTACCTACTTCACTACTGAGTCGCTTGCCATCATTCTGGAAAATGTTAAACGACAAAATGAAACTCCGTATGAAGCCACCGGCATTCGGAAAGATGGTTCATTTTTCCCTGTAGAAATGACGGGCAAGCCTATTATGTATGGCAATCGCGAACTCCGCATTACTACCGTAAGAGACATTACCGAGCGAAAGAAAGCCGAGACCAGCCTAAGGGAAAGTGAAATTCGCTTCCGGTCTACCTTTGAGCAAGCAGCCGTTGGTTTAATGCACATTAATTTAGATGGACAACTACTGCGGGCTAACCAAAAAATCTGCGATATGTCGGGCTACACGCGTGACGAATTGCTTGCTATGAGCATATATGAGCTGCTTGATCCCCTGTATCTTGAGAATAACCTAAAGGTTTTTGTGCAGGTACTGAAAGGAGAAATAGAAAATTACGTATCCGAAAAGCTGTGCGCTCTGAAAAATGGTAAAACCTGTTGGGTCAACCTCAATATTTCGCGCGTGGTGGACGACCAGACACAGCGAGCCATTTATTTCGTTGCCGTAATAGAAGATATTAGCGAGCGGAAGGAATCGGAATTGTTGTTGCAGCGAGCCAATGCCGACCTGGATACTTTCGTTTATAATGCTTCGCACGACCTGCGTGGCCCAATCGCTTCGTTGCTGGGTTTGTGTAGCGTGGCTCAGATGGAAATAGTCGATCCCAATGCCCTCGATTACCTTTCGCTGATTAATAAGACTGCGACTCACATGAACGGCGTTTTGCTTTCCCTGATCCTGATGAACCGCGTAAAAAATCATATTCCAGAACGTTCGCTCATCGATTTTCAAGGCATTTTTGATGAAACCCTCCTTTCCCTCAGCGACGAGAAAGGGTTTGACAACGTACAATTTTCAACCGATATTCAGGTCTCCATCCCTTTCTACTCCGACGCTTCATTGCTAAGCACCATACTCAAAAACACCCTGGAAAATGCCATCCGCTATCAGTTTACCCGGCGGGGCCCAAGCGTGAAAATGATTGTGCAGGAAACGCCCGATGGCGAGGGGCTATGGATAAAAATTCAGGACAATGGTATCGGCATTCCGCTGGACCTGACTGAAAATGTATTTGAAATGTTTTTCCGGGGAACCGAACAATCTACCGGGTCAGGGTTGGGTTTGTATGTAGTACAGAAAATAGCCGAAAAACTGGCTGGAACGGCACATGTAAACTCCTTAGCCACAGACTATACCGAAATAGCCGTCTTTCTACCACAAATGAGTTTATAAGTTTATGAGTCGATGAGTTTATAAGTAAATTGGTTCATCCATGTGACACAAACCCACTCATAAACTCATAAACTCATCGACTCATAAACTCCTTCTTCATTGCTGATTATATTTTTTAGCGCTAGCTTTGTGCATGGCAGAACAAATTTTAATCCTCGATTTCGGCTCTCAATATACTCAACTGATTGCCCGTCGCGTCCGCGAACTCAACGTTTACTGTGAAATTCATCCGTTTAACCACTATCCGGCCATAACGCCCGATATCAAAGGGGTTATCCTTTCGGGAAGTCCCTGCTCCGTACGCGACAGTGGCTCGCCCCATCCTGATTTATCCGCATTCCAGGGCAAAGTTCCCGTACTGGGTATTTGTTATGGTGCTCAATTGCTAGCACAACAGGGTGGAGGAGAAGTAGTTGCTTCTACCACGCGTGAGTATGGTCGTTCCCGGCTTAACTCGCTCAACGGACAGGACAAGCTGATGCACGGACTCTCACCCATGACTCAAGTATGGATGTCGCATGCCGACACGATTGTGAAAGTACCCGAACAATTTGAAATTACCGCCACCACCGATACCGTAAGCGTGGCGGCATTTAAGCTGAAAGGCGAACAGACATATGGTATTCAGTTCCACCCCGAAGTAACCCACTCCATCGAAGGAAAACAAGTGCTTCGTAACTTTGTCGTAGGCATTTGCGGCAGTACTCAAAATTGGACGGCAGACTCGTTCGTTGACACCACGATTGCTCAACTGCGCGAAAAAATTGGTCAGGACAAAGTAGTGTTGGGGCTTTCTGGTGGCGTCGATTCGTCGGTAGCTGCCATCTTGATTCATCGCGCCATTGGCCCTAACCTGCACTGCATTTTTGTAGATAATGGTCTGCTCCGCAAAAACGAGTTTGAGGACGTACTCCATTCCTACCAGCACATGGGCCTCAATGTGAAAGGCGTAGACGCGAAGGAGCAATTTTATCAGGCACTAGAAGGCCTGACCGATCCGGAAGCCAAGCGCAAAGCCATTGGCCGCGTTTTTATCGAAGTATTTGACCAGGAGTCGCATCGCATCGAAAATGTGAAATGGCTCGGCCAAGGCACTATTTATCCTGATGTCATTGAGTCGGTATCAGTGAATGGTCCTTCGGCTACCATCAAATCGCACCACAACGTGGGAGGTTTGCCCGACTTTATGAAACTGAAAATAGTGGAACCCCTCAACACCCTTTTCAAAGATGAAGTACGGTTGGTAGGCCGCAATTTGCAGATATCGGAATCCATTTTAGGTCGTCATCCTTTCCCCGGCCCCGGCCTCGCTATCCGCATCCTGGGCGACATTACGGCAGAAAAAGTGCGCGTGTTACAGGAAGTTGATTATATATTCATTCACCAACTCAAAACCCACGGTCTCTACCATGAAGTATGGCAGGCAGGCGCTATCCTGCTGCCAGTGCAGTCAGTTGGCGTTATGGGCGACGAACGGACCTACGAAAATGTAGTAGCGCTCCGAGCCGTTACCAGCCTGGATGGCATGACCGCTGACTGGGCGCATCTTCCCTACGAGTTTCTGGCAGAGGTTTCCAACCAGATTATCAACCAGGTGAAAGGGGTCAACCGCGTAGTATACGACATTTCGTCCAAGCCACCCGCTACCATTGAGTGGGAATGATATTTGGGTAAATACATCGCTTTCTTTCACTACCCGATTTGCTACAAAAACGGCCTAATTTACAAAATTAGGCCGTTTTTGCTTTTTTATGCGGACGGATTGATTTACATTTACTGACATTTTACCTGCACCTATATAAATACAACTTAAAGGCTGTAGGCTTGGGCTAAATGCGTTTTGTTTATTTATTATTTTGGATATATGTACTCTACTGATGTGCAGCTAATGTATAAATGTAGTCTCTCAAAGTAAGACAGAATTAAAAGTGGCTACTGAGCGTAAAAGTACCCCTCATTTCCTTGTAATCGCGCAGCATCTCACCGGTTTCAAATAAATTGCTTTCCACTCGCATTTGCAAAGTGCAAAAACGCCCCATGGCAACTTTCGACTCAACAAAACGGCTTTGTTTTTTACCCCGTATTGTTTGGGTATTCCCAAACCCAGCGCCTGGTTCACTTCCTTCGGTAAAACCGATACTGCTTTGCCAGTTACCACGAAATGTATAAGCAATGCTGCCTCCTATAATAGTCCAGTTTTCCAACTTCTGCCCTGTATCAATCTTGAGTAAAGAGGCTTGACCAGACAATTGTACCGGAAAGTCAAAAGAGGCTACATGGTTAAGTAGAATATTTCTTACAGAATGTTTTTTTAGTTGTTCACCCTTTTGGAAGTAGCTGCTTTGAGCCGAAATGGATAAGGTGCTTTGATTTTTTACGTTACCTAAGGTATAATTATGTCCAGCATTGAGGGTAATGGCTTCCGTTATATTGGTGAAATTATTTGCCTGAGTGCGGTAGGAGAGATAATCTAGCATAAGGGAAGGTAATTTCTTGAAGCTGGTTTTCAAACGCAATCCGTACGAAGTCACTGGCATATTGGCTTTGACAGAATCAGCATCCGTATTTTTCCAACGACCGTATTTAGGTGAAATAGTTATTTGATGCTTCAAAAAGCTGTGATCCAGTTTTAACTCCATACCCATTAGGTTATTTCTTAGGAAAGGGGCTCCCAGGGAGTAAAATCCGGCATTAATGTATTCGCTACTGAGGGTAATCTTGGTAGCCGTTGTCAATTGAGCATTCAGTTTCAACGCATATGCCTTACCTGCTTGAATATGATTGGTGTCAGTTGTGGATTTGAATAACGATGACTTTACTTCATTGCCATGGATCTCTCGGTTTAACGTATTCATCGCCGTAATCGAATGCACGAATTCACCTTCGGTGCTGAGCCACTCCTTGAGTTGAAGCTTAAATTCAGTTCCGACCAAATAGTTTTCACGGGGTTTTTGGTAAAAGCTCGTATCCTGAAAGTTATTAATAAGCGTATCCATAGGTAAAGAACGCTTATCATCTTTACCGTGCAAAAAAGTGAAGTAAAAGTGATTATCCTCTTTCCGGCCAATCCCTAACTGCCCAGCGGTGAGGTCGCGGGCGTAGGTGTTTTTGGTCGGAATGATCGATAAGTTTTTCGACGCAATAAAAGCCAAATGAAAAAGGCCAGGTTGCCACTCGGCATGAATGCCTGTTACTGGTACATTTCTGAGCGTGTATTTAGAATAGAAAGGATAGGTTGTGCCAATGCCAAAGGATTTTACCTGTCCGAGCCATCGTTCGGACAGGGACAGGAGATTGAATTGTTTTAATTCGGCGAGGCTTTTCAATAGTCCTTTTTCCTCTATTTTCTTAAGCATTTTGATTTTTTCGTAGGCAATCAATCTTTCGGGATCGGAACGCATCAAAGAATCGCGAAAATGTTTTAGCTTTTGGTATTGTTCAGGTTTTATGCGATTAGTTTCTAAGTATTTTTTTACTTTTTTATTTGTCTTTTTCATCGCTTTCCTATCTTTTGTCGTCAGAATGGTATCTGTAGAGGAAGATGTCTTATCTTTCCATTGGCTCAGGCGTTTATCCTTCTTCGTACGGTAGACCTGAAATAAGGAATCCTGGACGGATTCTAATTTGCGCTGAGCTTTCTTGCTCCATCCTGCACTTAGCTTTTGCAATGAATCAGCAAAGGCACTTTTTTTGATTTGATTTTCCAATGCGTCTGACATTTTGCCCTGCTTGATCGAATTAAATTCATCCCAGCCTTTCGTAGAGATTTTACTCAGATCTTCCAGCGCATAAATTTTGTCTAAGTCTTTTAAACCATCACTTTGAGCCACTTTTTCCAGCTCATGAATCTGATTATCTAGTCGGTTTTTGAGTTTTTTTTGCCATTGTTGCCTGTCAAAATCAACCCCAATTCGGTTCATAGGTTGTCTCAAATTACTTTGCTCAGTGCTCAATAACGCATTCACTCGAAGCGGTATTCCAAAGGCAAGGACACTTCCATTAAAAACAAAGCGGGTAAAGGTGGGTGGCGCATTTTTAATCGGGTAGGCTCCCTCACGTTGAGAAATTTGCTGGACTAGACTTGCCTGGCCACTATTAAACTTAATGGGGGTAGGTAATTTGAAAGCCCTGAGGCTAGCACTATCCGTTTGATATAAATTTTTCAATACGTTCAGGCGCTTTTTATAGAGGCTTTTTGCTTGGTTTCTAATGCTTTTACTCTGTTGTTGGTAGGCTATTTTTACCTTTTCTCCTATTTTAATCGAATCCAATGGACTCCTTTTCTGGAGGTTTTTTTTTAGACCCTCATACGATTGTTTCAGCATGTGCACGTGGGTAGAATCGATCGCACCTTTACTCGGTAAATCCTTTTTGAAAGTATCACCGGAGATCTTCAAATCACGTATTTGGGCATAACTGGCGTAGGAGAGACAGAAGAAGCAGCAGAAAAATACATGTAAGATTTGTAGTATAGGTTTTAACATATAGGCCTACTTTTCAAGGAAAGAAAAAATGGCTTAAAGATAAGTCTTAATTAAAGATAGTACAATCTTTTATTTGTTATAATTCATTAATTCTAAAAAATAAATTATAAAGTAGTATAAAAACACATAACTTATTATAATGCTTAATCTTATATACTTCATATCCTACTTGAATTATATTTTTTAATTTCGATATAATTTACTACCTATGCAAAAATATTATATAATGGTACAGTGCTTATAAATTGCCCAAATCATGAATCAAAAATGTGCCGTTTTGTTTGTTTTTCTTTTTTGGTCGTTTGTTTCATCTGGGCAGGATGCCCTTCCACCAATTTTGCTTTCTCCCGCTGATGGAGACACGCTTTCTACCTTTTGGCCCACCTTTAGTTGGACGCTTTCTACTACTTCGGTAGGTGGATCGTCAACGACACAATACGAAATTAAAATTGTAGAGATATTGAGTAATCAAAGTCCGGAAGCCGCTATTCAGGCAAATCCTGATTATTATTCTCAAACCGATATTTTAGTTAATCTTTTCGCCTATCCCCTTTCAGCCCCTTATTTTAAAAGTAACCATCGGTACGCGTGGCAGGTCACGATGCAGTACAATGCTGGGTCTGGTGAGGCATACGTACCCAGAACGCTACAAAGTGAGGTGTTTTGGTTTGGCTCCACTTCAATGAATGATCGCAAGTGCCTTACCTTATTGCAAGAGAAAAAACCGGAACACATATATGTAATTGAAAATGGCGAACTGGTTTTTAAGCTAGATACTGCGATACAGGAGGCTAATGGTTCCTTTGCTTATCAAATTACTACCCTCGCGGGTGTAAATATTACTACTAGTCCAATTTTGCCAGAGAAGATAGACGAAGGTGCATACTATCTAATCCCCTTAAAGAAGTTCGATACTTTTCGAAGAAGAGCCAAGAGAAATAGCTTCTACCTATTAACGGCTACCAATTTGCAAGGAAAGGTCTATAGCGCACAGTTCACCTGCCAATAATTATTGCTCCATAAATTCAATTCTGCCTTTGTGAAAAAACTTTTACTCATTCACTCCTTTTGCCGTATATTTTTAATAGTCATTTTAACCAGTAGCTCCTTACTGGCTCAAACGACTACCTGGAAGGGGACATTAAATACTAGCTGGTCGAATGCTTCCAATTGGACTGGAACCGTTCCGGGAACTACTAGCGATGTGGTTATTAATAGTTGTACCATCTGCCCAGCCTTGCCTTCCCAGGTAACTATCCGCAGACTTACGATCAACAGCGGTGGTCAATTGGATATCGGAGTCTATATACTGATCGCTAGTACCTCAGCCAGTCTGTCCTCTGCAGTACTTCAAAGTAGTGGCGGTTCCTTAAAGACAATCAATTTTCTAAAGCTAGAAAGCTCCGTCTTGAACGGGAATGTAACACTGGAGAAAACGGCTGGTGGGGGAGCAAATGTTCTTAATGGAGGAAATATATTCAATCAGGCGGCCATCCTTATCAACTCAAGTGCCAGTAATCTCACCCTAGGGAATGGTACAAAGGATATTTTCATGGCCGATCTAACCCTTACCAATACAGGGACAGCAGGGATTTTTATTTCTCAAGATGGCGCTGGTCATCAGTTCAAGGGCAATATTATTCTCAACAAGCCTACAGGAACAGGAATCTACTTTGGCGAGGGTATTACAGCTACGGCTGAACTAGCGGATACCAAAACACTTTCTATTGGGGCAGGAGGTTTTCCTTCAGGAGAATTGCGCCTCAAAAGATTTGTTCAGACGGGTAATACTAACCAGACACTAAACCTTACTAATACAGCTATTTTGCGTATTTCGACTGGTACTGTTTTCAACAGCAGCGTTACTTTCAAGGCTCCCCAACTTTATCTGGATGGCGGTACTTTTAATAGCAATGCCGTATTGGAAAAGAATGGCGCTACCGATAATCCGTCAGCTGGTGGCAACGTATTTAATGGAGTGACTACGATAACGAATAGTGCCAGTGGCAGCCTGTTGCTGGGTAGCATTAGCCCTGATTTGTTCAATTCAGAGGT
This sequence comes from Bacteroidota bacterium, assembly GCA_040385915.1. Classification (GTDB taxonomy): domain Bacteria; phylum Bacteroidota; class Bacteroidia; order Cytophagales; family ES-bin-26; genus ES-bin-26. The sequence goes on along the minus strand of JAZKGK010000146.1, from coordinate 6 downwards.
GGTTTT
>JAZKGK010000145.1:0-60674 GCA_040385915.1 Bacteroidota bacterium | reverse complement strand
CCTAACCCCCTTCAAAGGGGGAATTTGGACGCTCGAATTCCCCCTTTGAAGGGGGGTAGGGGGATGTCTAACACGGTTGAATAGTAAATGTCCAGTTATTAGATGTATCTATCATTGAAAAAAATAGTCGTTCTCTTTCTGTTATTTGGAATTGTTGCCGGGTACGCCAGGTCTCGTACCTGTCCGCCAGACTCTACCCAATCCCTCTTTTTCAATTACCTGTCGGTCAACAATGGGTTGTCGCAAAATTCCGTCACTTCCATCCTTCAGGACAGCAAAGGCTTCATCTGGATCGGCACCTACGATGGACTGAACCGCTTCGACGGATTTACGACCCAGGTTAAACGCCACGAATCGAATAACCCTAACAGCCTGACCGACAACCGCATTCTCTCTCTGTACGAAGCCTCCGACGGAAGCCTGCTGATTGGCACCGATGGCGGCGGTCTTAATCGCTTCGATCCGGTCAAAAACCGCTTTTCCCGGATTCAGCCTCGCGGCAACGACTTGCTTAGCCAGGTAGTACAAACGATTTGCCTCGACCCGGCTGGCAATACCTGGGTAGGCGGCGACAAGGGCATAACAGTGCTTGCCTCTACCCAATCGTCCGCTGAACCGATGCGCTGCTGGTATCCGAAAGCCCTGAAAAACACCTTCGTCCGTACTATTCTCCGCGACCGGGCGGACAACCTGTGGATTGGCACCGATCAGGGTTTGTACTTGAGCAAAGCCGATTCAAACCTGAGTCGCCGGATGGCCAACATCACCCGCATCGAGGCAGTCGGTACTACTGCGGTCACGGCTCTTTATCAGGACCGCCAACGCAACCTGTGGATTGGCAAAAACGGAGACTTGTTTCGGGCAGGCTTCATTGGCGACCTGGCGGCCAATCCGCTCATGGTTACATCGGTGTACAAAGCCATGTTTTCGGGGCTGCCAGCGTCCGTCAACATCACCCACCTGACTGAAGACCGGACGGGGAATTTCTGGATCAGCAGCCGCAATGCTGGCTTATTCCGCTACCAATTCGACGAAGCTGGTAAAGTAGCCCGTACTAACCGCTACCAGACCGAACAACCCTTCTGCAACCTTTCCGAAAATAGCCTTAGCACCCTGTTGGTTGACTCCTCCAATACCCTCTGGATCGGCACTTTCCAGAAGGGAGCCAACTGGATCAGCCTTTCCAGTCAGCATTTTTACAGTTTTCATCCGCTCATGACTAACCAGATCGGCGAATTGGGCTACAAGGGCAAATACATTACTACGCTGCTAGATACGGAGCAGGAGCTTTGGGTGGGAACATCCAACGAAGGTTTGTATCTCTACGAAAAATGTACCCGCCGCCTGCATTCCTACGCGCAGGATATTCCCTCCAAGGACATTATTGCCTTGTACCAAGATCGGCAAGGAAACCGCTGGATCGGGGGCGGTCAGGGCTTATACAAGGTAGCGAAAGGCAAACGGAAGATTGAAACCATCCATACCATCAATAAAGGACTGGCTATTCGTTCTATCGCCGAAGATCGCTTGGGCCATCTTTGGCTGGCTACTTGGGAATCGGTAATTGTGTACAACCCAGCCACCAACACCAGCCAAGCCCTCACAACCGCAGATGGCCTTTCTTCGCGGTTGGCGTATACGCTGTACGCGGACCCTTTCGATCCGGTGATGTGGGTAGGCACTATTGGCGGGGGCATCAACCGAATCGCGTATGCAAAAGGTCAGCCCTATCACATCACCTCGGTTCAGCACCAGGCCAGCGCAATACAAAATGCCCCTTCTGGTTTGAGTAATAACCATGTCTGGGCCATTTTTCGGGATGCCAATCGGTATCTATGGGTAGGCACCGATGCTGGTCTGAACCAGTTTCGCATCGACTCTGGGGGGCAGATTACCCACATTCATCCGATCCTGCATCCGTTATTAAAAGACCGAAAAATCGTGTCTATTTTGCCTGATGACCAGCATACGCTCTGGTTGGGCAGTAGCCTGGGGCTTTTTAGGTACAATCCAGCAACGAACCAAGTGAAGCAGTATACCTACAAGGATGGGCTTCAAAGCAATACATTGACGGAGGCGGCCTTTAGAACCCCGGAAGGATGGCTGTATTTTGGTGGCATCAACGGGCTCAATTATTTCAAACCCGAAAAAATTCAGAGCAATGCTTTTCCCTCCCAAACTGCCCTGGTAGATTTCCGGATTTTTAACCAATCGATCGAAGTAGGCAAGCCGTACAACGAGTCGGTAATTCTGGAAAAGGATATTAATGCTACCGAACAGATGGTACTTTCGTATCGGCAAAACAATTTCCTGCTGGGGTTTGCGTCGCTGCATTATGCCTTGCCAGAAGAAAACCGCTTTCGCTACAAATTGGAAGGCTACGACCCAGAATGGATCGAAACCGGTCATACCCAACGATTTGCGGCTTACTCCAACCTCGATGCCGGGCAATACCGATTCCTGATCACATCGTCCAACAACGATGGGCGCTGGAATGCGCACCCCAAAAGCATTCTCATTCGGATTGAACCCGCGCCCTGGGTTACCGGATGGGCCAAAACGCTCTACTTGCTGCTAGCCGTCGGGCTGGTTTGGTTTTTGGTGAACTACTACCGAACCAAACACCAACTCAAGAACCAGCTCTTCCAGGAAAAGTTGGAAAAGGAGAAAGTGATGGAGCTGAACGAGATGAAACTCAGCTTTTTTACCAACATTACCCACGAACTCCGTACGCCACTCAACCTGATCCTTGGTCCGCTGCAAGACCTGGTTGCTAAGTTGGTGCAGTACGATTCCTTTACCCAGTTTCGACTTCGGATTCTCCATCGGAATTCGCTACGGCTCTTTACCCTGATCAACCAAGTGCTGGATCTGCGCAAGATTTCTTCTGAAAATCAGACGTTGGTAATTGCGCAGGGAAACCTGGTCCACACCATCTGCGAAATCAAAGACTCTTTCCATTGGATGGCCGAGCAGAAGCACATTCGTTTTGCGTTCCAGTCAGAAAGCCCTTCCCTTGCCGCCTGGTACGACTCGGATAAGGTGGAGAAAGTCATTTTTAACATTCTATCCAACGCCTTCCAATACACGCCCGAAGCTGGCTCGATCATTATTACGCTGGCCGTAGATACCACCAATGCCCTCGATCCACAGGCCCTCATCAGCATACAGGACTCCGGATCGGGTATTGAGCAAGAGGATCAGGATAAGGTATTTGATTTGTTTTATCAGGGAAAGAAGCATACTCCTTCGGGGAGTGGAATTGGCCTGGCCTTGTCAAAAAAGCTGATTGAGATGCATCAGGGCACTATTAGACTGGAAAGTACGCCGGGCAAAGGAACCCGCTTCACGGTGTCGTTTCCCATCAGCCGGTATCGGTATCCGCAGGAGAGCCTCTATGAAAATGAACAATTGCTTCCGTTTACTGCGCCTTCCCCAGACAATGTTCTGGCCAACCATCCAGCTCGACGGTCGGTATTGCTGGTAGAAGACCACGAAGACTTGCGCGCTTACATGAAAGAATGCATCGGGGCGCAGTTTCGGGTGATGGAAGCCGCAGATGGTCTGATTGGGCTGGAACTGGCGGGCAAACACCAACCCGACATCATCATTACCGACCTGATGATGCCCCACCTCGACGGCATCGCATTTTGCCGGAAAATAAAGGCCGATGTCCGTACTAGCCATATTCCGGTGCTGATACACAGTGTGAAAAATACTGGCCTTACCTTGCAAGAGGCCATGCAAGCTGGTGCCGACGACTTCATTGCCAAGCCGTTCGACTATTCTATGCTGGCGATCAAGATGCATAACATCCTGGCGTCGAGGCAGCAGTTGCTTATGGGAGTCTACAAGGATAAACTCATGAGCCCTTCCTATGTCAGCGTGCCTTCGTTGGAAGAAGAACTGTTGAAGAAAATTCTCCGCATTACTGAGCAGAACATGGCTGACCCGGAATTTAATGTCGAAAGTCTCTGCCATCACCTGGGTATGAGCCGCATGCACTTGCACCGGAAACTGCACGCCATCGTGGGCAAGACGGCCTCCGAATTCATTCGGGAAGTGCGCATGAAACGGTCTGGGCAGTTGTTGGGCAGCGGCTCCAAACGGATTTCAGAAGTGATGTACGAGGTGGGCATTGCCAGCAATACGCATTTCAACAAGTACTTTCGGGAAATGTACGGTGTCTCACCCAAGGAATACCAGCAAGGCATCGTTGCGCCACCCAACTAAAAAAGTCCTTTAACAATCTTCTAACTATGGGCTAAACCCATCAGCAGGAAATCGGCAGTGGCGATGTTACAGGCGGTTGGAATGTTGTAGTACGTGGATAAACGTAGCAAGGCTTTCACATCTACGTCGTGGGGCTGAGCCCACATAGGATCCCAGAAAAAGAATAGCATGTGAATATTTCCTTCTACAATGGCGGCTCCAATCTGTTGATCGCCACCATAAGGGCCAGATTTATAGCAGTGTACACTGATTGGGAGCTTTTCCATAATACGTGTACCCGTTGTTCCGGTGGCAAATAGTTGGTGTTGGCTAAAGAACTCATAATGCCTGGTTACCCAAGCCACCATTTCTTCCTTTTTTTCATCGTGTGCAACCAAGGCTATATTCATGGAAGTGCTGCTAAGTTTATAGGCTAGTGGAAATGGTGCCCATCAAAATGCTTCTGATACTACGACGTAAAATGCCTGGGCATTATTATTACCGAATCCATAATCGAGGCGGAGGTTAAATCTTTCTTGCTGCAATAAAGCAAGCCTGATGCCCGCACCAACCGAATATTTGAAGTTTCGCAGGTTCATATCCTCAATCTTTTCACTTACCTGGCCAATACCAGCAAAACCCACCACGCCTAAGCGCCACCAAATAGGTACCCGGTATTCTACTTGGGTGGCCAACAAATTTTTATCGCGGAACCGTCCGGAGTAATAGCCGCGCATGATGGAGGCACTGCCAATGACGGCTAAGCTGCGGAAAGGCACATTTCCATTGGTAAATGTGCCGATGGTTTGAATGCCTAGTACGTGCTTGGGTGAGGTTTTGAAAAACTTCCTAACATCCAGTTCATACGTTTGGTAATTGAATTGGCTTCCTAACCGACTATTGAATACGGTGTAGGTAAATTGCAGCAACGAGCCTTTGGTTGGACTATAGGCATTGTTGCGGCTATCACGCGAGAGCACCAAGCCAAGGCCAGAAACGGCACTTCCACTACGTCCAGGCACATTATCTACATCAAACCTGCCTCCTGCCTCATAGCTAAAGTCATACACTTTCTGGTATTCATAGCTTAGGCCGAGAAAAAACTTGCGGTAAATTTTCCGTAAAAGTATGGGGTTGATATAAAATTGCTTGAACTCATATTTTTCCAGATTGCTTTCCGCAGTTTGGTTTCCAATGCCCCAAAACTTATCGGGAAAGCTGCTGAAAGAATTTTCCATCCGAATGACATACTTTTCGCCTGGAAAAAAGATATTGGCACCCAACCCAAAGACAATCTGCTTATTCAGTGTATATAAGCCTCCAAAGGGAATGGTAGAAGTACGGGTAACAGTGTCGGTTCGGCTGTGGGCATGAAAGATATAAGCACCAGCAAAACCAAAAGCCCAGCTTGTTTCTGGTGTACGGGAAGTAATAGGAAAAATCAGGAGACGATTTCTCTTAGGAAGACTAACAGAATCTTTATTTGGCAAAACTACTTGCGCTGAAGCTTGATAAACTAATCCCAGCACCAGCAAGAAGGCGACCCAGCTTGTTAATTTATGCATAATTCAGCCATAAATTTAGCCGAATGTTTTGGGAATAAAAAAATCCTTTTGCTGATTCCAACTCCCATCGGGATCAATTAGTGCTTCAATCAGTGAAATCAACCCTTACGCTGGAAAAAAACAGTATCTACAAAATCAGAAAAAAGTGTGCGCCTAGGGTATACAACTACCTGCAATACCCTAGGAAAACTGATGGGGATAGGCGTATAGAAAACGGGTCTATTTGGCTGAGGAGTGGCTGAAGTATTCTTATTAGAGTGAATAGTTTTCAGCGTGCTCAAAAAGCAAACAGACCCGTTTTATAGAGAATAAAGGCCTACCCTTTTTTTAACCGTATTCGGTTGGCCATTTACATTTTGGTTTGAATAGTCAAGTTTGAGTCGAGCGCAAAATCTTCAATTTCTTGTTTCAAGTCTTCATCCCATTCCTGGAATACCCAGTTTACTGTTACACTGCCTCCTTTGTCTTCGTAGTCTTTTAAAACATTCAAAATATCTAAAATGCTACGCGAGGAGGCGGTATTAAAATAAGAAAGGCTAAAATTAAAAACAATGGGTTTGTTTATCTCTGCGGTATAGGCTTCTAGCCATTTCAATAAAGGGGCATAAAACTCAAATGTATTTTCCAAATAGGATTCCCCACCCAATTCGCATATCCCCGTTTCGGAAGAAAAATTTACTTCAGGAACAAAGAATATATTTTTTTCACCTTTTATTTTAAGATTTTCCATATTGAGTTTGTCAGTTATTTTTGATTTATACTTTTTGAAACATTAATAGAAAGGGCAAAAAAGGAAAAATTTTCATCCATTGGAGTTATTTCTACCTCCAGCTGAGAGCCTGCTTTAAGCGCAATGTCTATCAGCCCTACATTTGCTCCTAACTGCCCCTCGTGCATAGGTTGGGTGCGAAGTTCTCTTTTCCAAGTCCGCAAAGTATCTATATCAAGGCCATTGATCTTGTTACACTTTTCAGTTATTACAGCAGCCCAGGCTTTCTTAATCAAATTGGCAGAAGTAAGGGTGTAATGAGTCTTCCAATCGCTAATAACAAAGGTGCCCTTACCATAGCTTTTTTCCTTTTTCTCAGAATGATCTCTTTCTTCTGAATAGTAGGCAACATTTTGTGCTAATTCCAGAAAAACGGAAAACACCTTTTTATTCAACACAGGACTATCAGTAATTACTTCGTTGATACGCGTACCAATGGAGGCCAAAACTGTGTCGATAAAAGGTCCTTTGTAGTAAATAATCACATGATCCTTTTCAAGGTTTGCATCGAATTTCTGTATATTCAATTTATTATCCATGTCAAGTTGGGTAAGAGATATTATGAGAGTTTAATAGTATGATAAGTCGTACGTTTTAAAATATATAATTTACTGTTACTCGTATTTTTTGATAAACCGAGTTCAGGCGGGAGATGACTAAAATACAGCAGGGGCTGCCGGGCTTGAAACAGGCAAGTGAGCACTCCAAGCAAAACTACTTCCAGCAGAAACTGGGAATAAAAAATGCCTTGAGTAAAGCTCAACCGTGTGGCACTAAATAACAAAAATATCCTAGGGCAAATCATATAAAACTTCCTTATAAAATTTCAAAGCCTAAATTACCAGTCTCTGGTATATACCGACATTTGTCGCGGTAACATTATGTACACGTGTAATACTGTGTGTTACATTTATACTCTTCCAGGTATTGCAGTAGCTCAAATAAGGCACGAACGGTTTTTTGAGCCTTTTCTCTGCTATTAATCACGATTTGTCGTATTCAAATGCGGCTGTTTACCTGGCAATCTTTTAAAAGATTAAAGCAAAGAAATGTTTTTTGAAAAATACCTTACATAAAATGAAGAAAACTTGACAAGTCTGAGCCTATCTACCTTTACTATCCATCGGTCTATTTTTTGAGTTTGAACTGATTTACTCCCGTCTGAAGGTCAGCAGCGATGCGCGAAAGTTTACTGCTGAATTCGGTAATCTCATTCATTCCCAGGGTCAAGGCTTGCGAGGCAGAAGCGACTTCCTTGCTACCCGCAGCCGTTTCTTCTGATACGACCACAATTTTCTCGATGTTCTTTACCACTTTGGTAATGGAACGCTTCTGCCCCGTGGTTGCTTCCTGAATCTCTTTCGAGAAAAGGAAAGTCTCATCGCTGGACTTGGCAATCTCTCCAAAAATATCTTCGGCTTCCTTAGAGGCTCCATTGCCCAAATTGACACTATTCTCCATCGTTTCAATGGCTTTGCCCGCTGCCAAGGTATCCTTCTGCACATCACTGATAATTTTCTCGATATCGATGGCTGAGCGGCGCGAATCTTCGGCCAGTTTGCGAATTTCTTCGGCTACCACAGCAAACCCTCTTCCGGCATCACCAGCGCGAGCGGCTTCAATAGCGGCATTTAGGGCCAGCAAGTTGGTTTGGGAGGCTATATCGGTAATTACTTTCAGGGTGCGGCCAATATCTTCTGAGCGTTCGGTAAGCACGTCTATGGAACCTGAGGTTTTCTTGGCCGAAGCCCTAATCTCGCCCATGCTCTGCACCAGCTTTTTAACAATTTTCATGCCTTCGTCACTACTTCTCTGCCCCCGTTCGGCAGCCTTATTGATGCCGTTGGCTTTCTCTTCCATCACATTGGCCGAACGCAATACTTCTTCTACCAGCTTAGACGATTCGTCGGTACGATTGGCTTGATCCTGTGCCCCTTGTGCCATTTGCGCCATAGCCGAAGCCACTTCAGTCGTATTTGATTTCATTCCCTCGGTTTTGCCCAACATTTGGTTGGCCGAATTGGCTACGATTGCCGAACTAATATCGATGGTACTCAGAATGGAGTTGAGATTGTCGATGGCGGTATTGAGCGATTGTGCCATACTAAGGATATTGCCACTGGCTGCCATGGTAAACTTTTGGGTCAAATCTCCTTTAGCCATTTCGGTAACGACGGCATTAAACTCCAGCATTGGTTCAGAAATGGAGCCTAGCATCATATTCAGGGAATTGACCAATGTTTTCCACTCACCTTTGGCTTCCTTCAAATCCAAACGGGCGTTCAGGTCACCATCTTGTCCGGCAGCCTTCACCACGCCGTTTACTTCGCTAATGATGTCTTTCAGCGTATCGCGTAAAGCAAGCACATCATGGATCATAATCTCTACATCGCCCTCTGCCTTTACCTCAATGGTGTCGTTAAAATTGCCGTTTCGCAACTCCCCGACAAAACGGCTAGTTAATTTCAGCGCAACAGTAAATTCGGTGATGTCGGTGGCATACTTAACTACTTTGAATGGTTTGCCATTCAGATCCAGAATGGGGTTGTAGGTAGCCATAATGTAGACTTCCCGGCCATTTTTATCGATACGTTTAAACGTATCTTTCTCAAATTCACCTCGATTGAGTTTTTCCCAAAAGGTTTTATAGGCTACTGAGTTTACGTATTCCGGTTCACAAAACATCTGATGGTGCTTGCCCTGAATTTCGTCCAGTTGGTAGCCCATCACCGTTAGGAAGTTATCATTGGCTTTCATTATTAAACCATTTAAATCAAATTCTATAATCGCCTGTGCCCTGCTTACCGCCTCTAACTGACCTTGATAATCGGCATTGCGAAGCTTTTGAACAGTAATATCGGTGGCCAGTTTTATCACTTTCACCGGTTTACCCATTTTGTCCAGCACAGGCGTATAATTAGCCAGTAACCATACTTCCGAACCATCCTTGGCTATGTTTTTAAATTCACCCACCTGTGGTTTTCCTGCTCTCAGGCTTTCCCAAAAAGCACTATATTTCAGCGAGTTATATTCCTCTATATCAACAAAAAAGCGGTGATGTTTTCCATGAACCTCTTCTATAGTATATTTCATTGCTTTTAAAAACAACTGGTTGGCTTTCTGCACTGTTCCATCCAAACTGAATTCGATATAGGCCGAAGTAGAATCAATGGCAGCAAACTGTCCGTCAAGGTCTACCTGGCGGCGACTCAATTCTTGCTGCGTGGCCTGCATCTCATCCAATGTCTGCCGCATCTCTTCTTCCTGAGCACCCATGATTTCGACCTGCTCATTGGCCTCTTCTTCCAGCTTTTTCTTCTCGGTAATATCATGGACAAACACAGTGAACTTACGAACGCCATTGACGCGCGATTCAGACAGAGATACGGAGATATCGGTCAACTCACCATCTTTGAGTAAGGCTTTCAGCTCCCAAGATTTAGCCTTTATTTGATTTACCTCCAATAAATTACCCTCAAGAATAGGCACATGAACGGGCGTGAGTATATCCACATTTTTCCCTAGTACCTCCTGGCGTGAATAGCCCCAAAGCTGCTCGGCAGCTGCGTTAAAATATTCAATAACATGCTTTTCGTCAAAGGTGATGATGGAATAGATACTGCCTTCTAACACCTGTTCATACTGATTATCAATGCTCATTTCCCTTACCCGCTCGGCTGCAACCATTTCGTGTATTTCAAACTCAAGTCCTTCTCCCATGAGGTTTTTTGTCTTTTTATTATTTCCTGACGCCATTTGCAAATAACAGTTAAATAGAAGTACAAACCAGTGAGACAAACTCGCTGAATCACAACAATTAAGTTACAGACTACCAGCAAGCTAACGCCACATAATACTCATTTAATTGATAACTAATTGCTCCGTTATATAATTGAACCGCAGTCGATTGTTAGCGTATTATCAATCCTGAATGGTCGTATAAAAGTATAAAGCTTTTTAGAAAAACATTGATTAACCTTATAAATGAAAACACTTATGTACTATTTTCAACATAAGCGTAAATACTTATCATTTCCTTTTAAAAAAACACTTCCGTGTCACGCACTTAAAGCGTTAGCATAGGCTGTCAATAAGGTATGGAAATGCGTGAGCTTATACCCAAAATCAGTCAGGAAATAAGGTCAATACAGACATTAGGAAGGAAGGAAAAGTAGATATTGAAACAAGTTCTACGTACTTATATCAGTACACAATTAAGTAATATAAACCAATAAATAGGTACTAAATAAGGCCGTAGGTATTCATTGATTGGCTTATTTTTCAAACACTTTAATCAGAAGGCCAGGCGAAACTTTATCTTTGAGCTCCATGCCGTTCAGAATGGCTAGCTCTTTCATTTTATCCTCTTTCACTTTGTAATCCTTAAATGCCTCGGCTAATGTTCCCTGTTTGCGGACAGTTTTGATCCTAATCCGATCAGGCTTCTTATTAATTTTGGCCTGGTCAGTCAGTTCCCGGAAATTATTCATGGTAGAATTGAAAGTAGGATAATAGGTGCTGAAATCAGTGGCGGCGCTTATACCCATCAAATTGTAAATATTGCCGCCATATTCAATGAGATAGATAAGCGCCCGCACCGCAGGTTGAGCTTGGGTTTGCTGTTGAGATGGTTGCGGCGGACTTTGTTGCTGCTGATCTGCTACGATAGCCACTGCGGTTAAGCCATTCACGAGTAAATTCTTGGATTCCACTACTTTTAATTGATTTTTCTCTACCACTTGTTGAGCTGCTTCTGCTAACGATTTCACGGGTGCCAGACTTAATACCATCAGGGCTTTTCCATTGGTGGGTGACATCTGCAACTGCTGCGGTGAATTTTGTACTAGCCAACCTTTGGGCACGGGGTGCTGGAATTTCATCACTGGATGGTAAAACGTGTTGGCCTCGACGAAGCCCTGTTTGGGATCTTCTCCATAAACAATCCCATCAATCAGTTTCAGGTACGCATTGCGGTTCACTTTCAGATCCGCTGTAGTCAGATTGAGCTTCTTTTGCCATTCAGCTGCTAGTTTATGTACAGTTTCAAAACGGTTGGCTGGGTCGGGGTGAGTAGACAGAAACGTAGGTACACTTTCGGCATCGCTTTGCTTACCCATACGGTCGAGGGTATTAAAAAAATCGCCCATATATTGGGCATTGTACCCGATTTTGGTCGAGTACTCTACCCCTAGCTCATCTGCTTGCCGCTCGGCATCACGGCCAAATTTCAGAAAAAGCAGCCCCACTCCCTCTTGCGCCAGCTCGCCGTACTGCGCCAATTGGGGAGAAACGACCATTCCCACAACCAACCCAAGCTGGGCTATTACCGACTTACTGTATTGCTTAGCCGAGTGACGGGCAGTAATATGGCCAGTTTCGTGTCCTAACACGCCCGCAAACTGCGCTTCATTGTTGAAATACGCCATAATACCACGAGTAAAGTAGACATACCCACCTGGCACAGCAAAAGCATTGACCACGGGGGAGTCCACAATTTTAAACTCATATTTAATATCAGGCCGATGAGAAATAGCGGCCATCTGTTGTCCCTTATCCTGAATAAATTGCTGCAATTTTTTGTCCTCGTACAGGCCAAACTGATTCACAATGTCGGGATCGGACTGTTGGCCCATAGCTATTTCCTGTTCTTTGGACATTAGCATAAAATCTCTTTGTCCAGTAACGGGGTTCTTAACACAGGAATTAAAAAGTAGTAATAGGATGGCGGAAAGACCGATGGAAAGAAATTTGTTCATAGCTTAAATAAGATTAGAATTAGGGCTTACTATCAATCACGCAAGGATGCATACTTCGAAGAGAAAAATAAATAGTATAAACTACTACGAATAAGCTAGTTAATAGTTTTGCTTACAACTGAATTTAGATTATTCTTGCGCTCCGATCGGATGTAGTGGCCGTTTCAGCAATAAGTTTCAGTAATAAAAATGAGTAGATTCAGACCAAACATCCATTAATATTTTCTTTATGAGGCCGTTCTTATTCCAACCATTGATGACAAGAGCCGTTTGGGCATTTTTCTTTTTAATAACCTGGCCGGGCTACGGACAACCTACCCAAAATTATCCTGCTATCGGCAAGATTGTCCGCGAGGATTCCCGCCTGGATGGGCTAATTTCAAAAGATGCCAAGATCGAAGTACTCGCCTCAGGATTTAGTTGGACAGAAGGGCCAGTCTGGGTAAAGGAAGGAGAATTCCTGCTTTTCTCCGAAATACCGAGCAATGCGGTCATGAAATGGAAAGAGGGCGCAGGAATTAGTGTATATATGAAACCTTCCGGCTATACTGGCGTTGCCGATTATGGCAAAGAACCCGGCAGCAATGGGTTGTTATTCGATGCAAAAGGAAGGCTGGTTTCCTGCGAACACGGCGACCGCCGGATATCAGTACTAGAAAAGGGAGGTGGAAAGCGCACTTTAGTCGACAACTATGGTGGCAAGCGGCTGAATAGCCCCAATGATGCCGTTTTCAAATCCAATGGCGACTTATATTTTACCGATCCGCCGTATGGTTTGCCCAAGCAATTCGATGATCCTAGTCGCGAGCTGGATTTTAGCGGCGTGTATCGGCTCGCTGCCGATGGAAAAGTTACCTTACTCACCAAAGAAATAACCAGGCCTAACGGAATCGCCTTCTCGCCCGACGAAAAAACCCTTTATGTAGCCCAATCAGATCCGAAACAAGCCATCTGGAAGGCCTTTCCTATGAAAGCGGATGGTACACTTGGCGAAAGCCGTATATTTTATGATGCCACCTCCCTGGCTGCCAAGCTGCCCGGTCTTCCCGATGGATTGAAAGTCGATAAAAATGGCTACCTATTTGCCAGTGGGCCAGGCGGTATCTCTATTTTTGCCCCTGATAGCAAGCTCTTAGGACGGATTGATACCGGTGAGCCAATATCCAACTGCGCCTGGGGCGAAGATGGCTCTACCCTCTATATCACTTCCAATATGTATGTCTGTCGCATTCGTACCCTCACGAAAGGCTTGGGCTGGTAATAAGCTTATAGTCAGCCAAAAGCCACCCAATAAGCATATCTGCTTCTTATTGGGTGGCTTTACTTATTTCCCCATTTTCGCTAATGCGGCGGGAGAAGGAAAACATTTGGTCAATGATAGAGGCTAAGTCCTGGCCTTCTAACGGGTTAATCATCAATTCAAAAAGCTCGGATTTCTCTTCCTGATAAACGCCTACACGGAAACGAGCTTTGCTCTGCGCCAGAATATAATCGAACGGAAGAAAAGAAACCGAATTGATACAATACAAGTAATCAAAATCAGTATTCACAAATCGGTCAACCACTTCCGTTTTTAAATCCCCCAACATAGTAAGGTCTTTGCTGGTGAAAAAATCGAACTTGAAATCAAAAGGACTGCTGCGCTCCTGAGGAAAATAAGTGAGCGATTTCACATTCTTCCCTTCGTCCCGTAACCGTTTATAAAACATATTGATGGCTTGGGCATCTTTGCCTTCAAAATTAGCATCGAATAGAATACCAATATTTTTTGCCCGTCCGAAACCTATTGCCCCTCGGCTAACCACACTGTCTCGTAATGCTTTCTGTACCCGGAGCAAGAGAAAATAATTTTTCAGCTTATTTACCATATCAATGAACAGTTAACAATGAACAATAAACAAGGAGAGATGTTGCTTCTTGTTTTTGAGCTTTAGATGCATGTGTGTGGACGATGAGTTATTAGAATATCTAGATTACTGACATAAAATATATTGATTGTTAACTTCTTATCACCAATGTAAAGCATCCGGTATTTGCTCGAAAATAGCTTTCCACTTTTCGTTAGTCTTACTTGCCACTATCTGGATTGAATGCCAGACAGAAGGATGTTGGTACGTGCTAATGTGTTTTTGAAAAGATATTTTTAATTCTTGTTGTATTTCGTTCAATGAAAGATGCGAATCGAGCTCCTCATCATAAGGGGTAAGCCATTGATGGATTTGGCTTTTAGTCGAGGCATTTACTATATCTACCAGCAGCTTCATTCGTTGATAGTAGTAATAAGCCGCACTTTTACGGGCCGCCAGCAAAGTATCCCGGACATTGAGTTGTAATACATTCAATGTCTTTGTTGCTTTGTTGAAATCTTTCCTACTTAAATCCGGCAAGAGATCGAATTTAAAAGAGAGTGTATTTAGCAGCATAAACGTAGTAGGGTCTTCTGTCCTGGGGTTGATAAAGGCAAATGTTCTAAAAGGAGGCTCCACGCTCCTTTGTAGTTCAATATCATGCATATCCAGCACAAAAAAGCGATCGAGTTTATAGGCGGTATTACATTGTTTGCAGGCTAGCAGATAATTATCCCAAATAAAGGCATGTTCCGGAAAAAATGACTTGGGATAGATATGTTCTACATCATTGGCTTCGCTTTGCTCACAGTAATTGCAAATGCCTACATATACGCACATACTGTAAAGATCTGCTACAATATCCTCAAAGGCTTTTTTACCTTTAGTGCCTCCTTTAGAGTTCCAGAGCTTTTTCGCCTTGTCTACCTTTTCCAAAAAAGCAGCTTCTTCATCTACTTTTTGTTGCAATGTCTGGATTTCCGTAGCCAGGTTTTTAGAAGCCAGTTGGATCATCTGTAGACAATGTTGTTTGAAGCATAAGTCTTTCGTTTTCTTCTTTCTGGGAAATCTTACCTAGCGCTGACAACATATTGAGTTTTCCCAAACGGTCTAATTTTTCATTCGATTGGGCAGAACGTACCGGAGTTGTGCCAAACAATTCTGTTCCATAGGCATCCAGTATGTTTCCATAAATTAAGCACTCCTTTTCGGTTCCGGTTATTTCGCCAGACTCACCTTCACTTCCCGGTGCCGCCAGCCGCCAGATCGTTCCCTTTTCTGCTGCACGGCAAATAAGCGGGCTATGCGTGGTCACAATAAACTGAATTTTGGGAAAGTATTTAGTAAACCATTGCCCAATACGCGTTTGCCAGGATGGATGCAGGTGAGCATCTACCTCATCAATGAGTACCACTCCGGGCAGGTCAATAACCATGTTGCCTTTTAAAATTTTCCCGAATACTTTCTTCTCATCATATACACGCACCAATTGCCGAATCAATTCAAACGTTAGACTTAGAATAGAGCGATACCCATCACTCATTTGCATAACTGATATGTCGGCTCCATTTCCATCCGTAAATATGACCCCACTTGAACTGATTGAGGAAAGCTTAGAACCGTGAGGTAGGAAATCAGAGGAGTTTACTAACTCTTTTACAGCTTTAATAGTAGTACTATCCGTTTTTTGTTCCAATTGCTGATAGTTTAACTTTACAAGCCATTCAGTTGCTTCAATAAAGGCAATATCTTCCCCAAATGCTGATAAGTGGGCGCCTAATTTTGGTTGAGAATAAAAGACCTTAGTCCATTCTTGGTTGCCTCCAGCAAAACGTCGATAAGGGCCATACGCTACAGAGAACCAACCTGTGCCTTGTCCCCAGTTAAACCAGATAGGATTAGGTTCTTTAGATTTTTTATTAACATTACTAGCAAGGCTTACCAGATCTTTATTCCGTTTAAATATTAATTCATTAGGAATCAGCTTATTTTTTTGCGGAGCGCTACTCCCCGTTTGTTTATCGACCTCCTGGTTCTCTATACAAAGCAGAATACTTCCTTCATCTGACTGATTATTTAACCAGTCTTTCCAGTCAGCACGAAGTCCCAATGCTTGCTCCGGCCCAACCAAAGCCAGTGCAATAGATCGGATGATGCTGGATTTACCGGCTCCATTATCTCCAATTAATACATGCCAGCCAGCCGGGTCTTCAAATGCCATTTCAAAATGCCTGATCGACCGGATATTATCTATTTCTATCTTTGCTATATACATACCTCTGGTTAAGAGTACTTATTTAGGAGATGAGCCGTTAATTGTTAATTGATCACTGATCATTGATACAAACTCCTGTTCTGTAATTATTTGCACGCCAAGTTGCAGCGCTTTTTCCCTTTTAGATGGCCCCATGTTCTCTCCTGCCAACAGGTAATCCAGCTTGCCGGAAATTCCACTAAGGACGCGGCCACCATTGGCCTCTATCTTCTGCTTCAACTCATCGCGCTCGAAGTGGGCAAACACGCCTGATACCACGAACGACTTGCCAGACAAACGCTCGCTTTCTACGACTATGGGCTCATCGTTGGTAGTAAATTGCAAGCCTGCCTGACGGAGCCGGAGAATAAACGCCTGATTGTCAGCATCCATAAAGAAGTCAAGTACACTTTGGGCTATCCTTCCTCCTATCTCTGGTACGGCAATCAGGGCTTCAAAGTTGGCAGCCATCAGATTATCAATGTTTCGGAAATAAGCAGCCAGTCTTTCGGCCACCGTAGCCCCTACATAACGGATGCCCAGCGCAAATAGCACATGCCTGAAAGGGACTTCTTTTGACTTTTCAATCGCCGTCAAAATGTTTTCCACCGTTTTTTCCTTGAAGCTTACCTTTCGTGACTTGCCCGTTTCTTCATCCAAAATGACTTTCTCTAGTCCATACAATTTCTCATAGGTAAGATCGTACAGCTGGTCTGGCATCCTGACGAGGCCTTTATCAAAAAGCAATTCGATTTTTCCCTCGCCCAGGCTCTCTATATTCATCGCCTTCCGCTGGATATAATGCTCCATCTTTGCCTTCAATTGCGGCGGACAGCCTTTTTCATCGGGACAGTAATAAGCGGCTTCGCCCTCTTTGCGCACCAGCACCGTATCACAAACGGGACAGTGGGTCGGATAGGCTATAGGCTGGCTCGATGGGTCGCGCTTAGTCAAATCTACGCGGGTGACCTTTGGAATAATCTCCCCCCCTTTCTCAATGAACACAGTATCGCCCAGGTGCAAGCCGAGTCGGGCAATTTCGTTGGCATTGTGTAGCGTGGCGCGTTTTACAGTAGTACCCGCCAGCGAAACGGGCGCAAGGTTAGCTACTGGCGTAACGGCACCCGTGCGACCTACTTGATAAGAAACACTTTTGAGCACCGTAGAAGCAATCTGTGCCTGGTATTTGTAAGCAATGGCCCAGCGCGGACTTTTGGCTGTAAAACCCAGTTCCTGTTGCTGGTCAAACCGGTTGACCTTAATCACGATGCCGTCGGTAGCCAAAGGTAGATCATAGCGTTCGGTGTCCCATTTGTGAATATACGCCATTACCTCTTCTATATTGGTACACTTACACCAGCTCGGCGACACATTGAAACCCCAGCGCTTCATTTGAAAAAGGCTGGCTTCGTGGGTGTCGAAGGGAAAATCTTCGGACAAAAAAGAATAAATATAGCAATCGAGTTTGCGTTTGGCTACAACGCCTGAATCCTGCATTTTGAATGTGCCGGAAGCGGCATTACGCGGGTTGGCCAACAAAGCTTCGCCAATATCTTCTCGCTCTTTGTTTATTTGCTCAAACACATCCAGCGGCAGAAAACCTTCGCCCCGCACCTCGAATAAGGCAGGCACGGGAATCGAGTCCTGGTGGTTATCGAGTACTTTCAGGGGAATGGATTTGATGGTCTTGACGTTGGGCGTGATATCGTCGCCCCGCACGCCGTCGCCCCGAGTGACACCTGCCTTCAGCAAGCCATTTTCGTAAGTCAAACTCAGCGATATACCGTCGAATTTCAGTTCGCAGATGTATTCGAAGTCGTCGCCAATGGCTTTCCGCACGCGCTTGTCAAACTCCCGGATGTCTTCTTCTGAATACGTATTGCTGAGCGACAGCATAGGGAAGCGGTGATAGACCGTAGGAAACGCTTTGGTGATGGTACCGCCCACCCGTTGCGTAGGCGAGTCGCCCCGCTTGAGTTCAGGATGTAACTGTTCCAGCTCTCCCAGTTCCTCTAATAGTTTATCAAACTCAAAATCAGGTATTTCCGAACTACTGTTTTGATAATACTGATGGTTATAGTAATTAATTTTGTCGATCAGCTCGTGAATACGATGCTCGGTGTCGGGTAGTTTCATAGAGTCAATATCCGAATGAGGGATGACTACAAATTAACGAGGATGCTGGGGTGTTTGCAAGGGAATGCAGCAGGAAGATGCAATCTTGATTGGGAAGAATAAAAAAGCCTGGCAATTAGTTACCAGGCTTTTTTATTCCTTATTTTTTACCGCATCAGGCTGAATTTCGCTCAGCGTTGATGATTCCGAATGAGCAACGCATCACCAGCTTTTCGTATTTATCCAGGTTAGTTGTAGGCGTACTCTGCTCTTCCAACTCTCTGATTTTAGTGAGGGCATACTGCTGAATGGTCAACAGCGGTAGCTCAATCCGCTGGCGCATTTGGATAGATAGCTGATCGATGGGTTTATCATCCATAAGCGCGTTAATACCTGACAAACGCAACAGATACGTTCTGGTTCGCTCAAACTCCTGGTGGATAATGTTCCATAATTCACCGAACCTCGGATGATTGGACAAGAATGCCGTTAAGGGGAAAAAGCACTTACACATGGCCATTTCGCAGTTGTCCAGCAGGGTTTTAAAGTATTGAGAATGCTGATACAAATGCGTGATCTGTTCCCATTTACCGGCAGCATCCAACTTTTCTAAGGCAGCACCTACGCCATAATAACCGGGCAAATTCTGCTTCAACTGACTCCAGGAGCCAACATAAGGCACCGCCCGCAAATCGTTGAGGTTCAGCTTCCCTGGCTTGCGTTTAGAAGGACGACTACCAATATTCGCTTCGGCATAGTAGCGCAAAGGGCTGGCATAATTCAGGTATTCGAGGAATTCAGGATGATTTTTTAACGTATTGTAAGCCTCGTAGCTCTCATTCGCTAAGTGTTGCAATAGTTCGTCTTCCTGGGTAGTCAAGGTGGTATCGCGCGAAGTGAATAGCGCATTGCTGATGCCAGCGTGGATCAGCTGCTCCATATTGAACTGCGCCGAGTCAATAGTTCCGAAATTAGAACTGATCGTTTGGCCTTGTATCGTAAGTTGAATTTCTTTGTTGGCAATATTGCGTCCCATAGACGCGTAAAACTGATGGGTTTTCCCGCCTCCTCTGGCGGGTGGTCCGCCCCTGCCGTCGAAAAAGACGACTTGGATATCGTATTGTTTAGAAAGGTTGCTCAGTGTTTCTTTGGCCTTATAAATACTCCAATTAGCCATCAGATAGCCCCCATCCTTGGTGCCATCTGAGTAACCCAGCATAATTGTTTGGATGTTGTTGCGGCGTTTCAAATGCTTGAGATAGTCCTTATGTTCGTACAAAGCCTTCATTACCTGCCCTGCATTGCCCAGGTCATCAATGGTTTCGAATAGCGGAACGATATCCACAGTCATTTCCTCGCGTTTCCAACCGCTCAATAAAAATAGGCCGTACGCTTCCATCACATCCAAAGCACTGGTACTGTGGCTTATGATGTAGCGGTGACAACTCTCTTCTCCGCTGCTTTGCTGAATCGTCTTTATCACAGCCATCGATTCCAGGGTATCCTGGTACAAATCATTCTTCAGCGAGGCTGGCTCAACCGCAGCATTGACTTGCAGCAAAGCAGTCATCTTTTCCTGGGCTGACAAACTTGTATAATTTTTCGGTAATGCCGATGTGCTACTCGCAATCGCTTCCAATGTTTCTGTATGTACTGAACTGTCCTGCCGAATGTCCAGAGAGGCAAAGAATAACCCAAACACTTCTACCTTCCGCAGCAGGTTTTCTACCATATTCAGAAACAAGCCGTTGTGTTGTTCAATCAGGGTTTTTCTGATCTGCTTAAGCGTATTGATAATATCTTCTTTGGAGATGTCGGCAATATGGCCGGGCAGGAACAGATTGTCGTACAGCTTTTTTTCTAATGCAATCAAACCGTTGGCTACGCCCTTAAAAGTAAGGCGGCGCTTTAGTCTGCGCACCTCAATATAATACGACTTCATAATGCCGCCCCGTAGCGCTTCTGCTACCCGCAACGTCGTTTCTGCTTTTACAAACGGATTACCATCTCTATCGCCACCGGGCCAGAAGCCCAAACGGATGAGGGAATTATTCTCGTTTACTTCATTAGGAAATTGATTTTTGAGATAAGACAATATTTGTCCGGCTGACTGATAAAACACATTTTCCAGGTACCAGATCAAGTTTACTGCCTCATCATAAGGGCTAGGTTTTTCTTTTTTAAAGAAAGGCGTTTTGCCTAACTGCTGCAAATAGCTATTTACCTGGGCAGTATTATCGCTCAAAAGCGCTTTAGACAAGTCATTGATAATACCCAGCACTTCGCTCGGATAAAATTGGGTAGGGTGAGCCGTGAGCACCAACCGCACCGAAAAATCTTTCAACTTCTCGGCCAGTTCAGCTTCGGTATGCGTGTGCAGCACTTCCGACTCTAAATGTTTCAGTGTGCCAGTTCCATGCATATCGTGAATGTCACGGAAGGCGGCATCTTCCAGGGCATCGAATAGTACTACCTGGCGTTCAGCATATTGCACAAACCTAAATAACAAATCTAGTTGTTCCTGTTCAGTTCGATAAGGGGTGTATTGCTGTAGAAAGGTATTAATAATTTCAATAGGGCTTTGCTCTTTACTATATCCTTCTTCGCAATGGATCAAAAATATCGATAATAACACGCCTGTTTTCTCTACCCGGTGAAAGGGTAAAGCCGTAAAAAGGCTGTTATACAATTGAAATTTCAGGCCTACTTGCTTATTGTAGATTTGCAATGCACTATTGGCAGATCGATTCATAAATAGGTTTTTTTTACAATACTACCTTTTTTGTTAGGCATTTACAATTTTAAGGCAGCCAGCGATTAGACGAAAAACAAACGGCGAACAAGACCGCTTCTAGTAAGGCCAATTTCCAAAACAGACTTAATGCCGCTGGAGCCAGGGCATCTTCAATTTTGCTACCCACCACTTTTTGCAACACCTGGCTCAGCTTTTCCGCATCGAGGGGTTCTTGATTCAGGTCCAGTTGGTCATATTGCGTGAGGCCTTGTGGAATACCCGTTTTGTTGACGAAGTGTCTCACAAGAGGCTTGAGCAATTTGGGAACTCCTTGCAGGGTATACAAATACGCCAATACCTGAGGCTTGTACTCGTTGAATGACTGCTGGGTACCTTGAGCAACGGCAGTAACCCGGCGATTTTTGAAAAACAAAGTACTTATATAATCGAATAAAAAATGCTGATTGCCCTGATAAAGATAAGCCAGCGCCTTTTGTATACCCGCTTTCTGGCCAGCCATGAAATAAAGGACAGGAAAAATAACGCCAAACAATAACCAGGTTATAATAACAATAATCCGGTTCATTCCGGTAGCTAAGAAGAGCAAAGCCAGCATCAAACTCCAGCTAATGGCTGTACCACCAATGGTATACATAGCTATGCGCCCACTGATGAGAGCCGCGGCTTTGAGGGCAGTTTTAAAAATATTACTTTCAATCATAATTCAGGAAAAGCGAATACGGTGAATAAAAACAGAACCATACGCCGATTGGCATTGATTCTAAAACGGCAAACTAACAGCTTAGCGCTTCTCATGCAAATGGAATGGTAGGCAGCCATTTTCGTTTGATATAGCACTGATTATTAATAAATAACTCATATTCTTATAGTTAAGCTTTCTATATATTTTCTATTTTCATAAATAAGCCTATATTTTTGATTCAGCATAGTAGTAAAAGAAGACAAAATTCTATCATATTATGTTCATTATAAAACACTTACTAAATTCACCAACAAGATGTATAAAAAACACTCACTGGTTTCGTAGGATTTCCTCTATCTTTAGCTTCTTTACAAGGATATTACCATCCTTTTGAGCAAGAACCCATGTTTATTATGATTACCCAATATAGCGCTTATTTGGAGCCTTATTATCATAGCCCAGACTCCGTACTTAAGCACCTCATAGTTGACAATATTTCTCCCCGGAGTACTTATTGAAACGATCGTATCCATTCTTAATTTAAAATTAATGCCTCTGGCTCCTTTTTCCATAGCATCTATCAAAATAGTTTCGATATTGCTCAAGTACTTTTGTTTAATAAAACAACAATAAACCTGGACATCTTCTATATAACTTTCCCTATAAATAGAAAGGATAGAATACATTAGAAATAATGATGTGATAATCAACAGGCTGCAACTTTATATAGAAATCGCCTCCACAATTAGATGATTTTTGTCGGGTAGCATGAAAGAAAAACATATTACCTTTACCAACTAAACTGAGTAGTACTCATTTATAATAAACCTATCAGTTCAACTCAAAACAAACACCCATGATAACGCTCTTCTATGGTAATTCTATAGATATGAATGCAGAAGGGCTTCAATCCATTCTGCAACTAGCCGAAGGAGATGCCTCTGTGCTGATGGAAATCATTTTCGATAGCCTACAGTATACACCTCAATTGATGGATAATTTAACCCAAGCAGTAGAACAGGAAGATGCCAAGAAAATTAAACTTTCCGCCCACTCTCTGAAATCATCCAGTGCGCAAATTGGAGCCTTAATTATGGCCGATTTGTGTCATCATTTGGAAATGAAAAGTGGGGATGGCGATATATCTGCAGCCAATCAATACCTACAGCAAATTAATCTGGAGTACGATAATGTTCAAAAGGAGCTCAACGAATGGAAAAACCAGTTAGGGGTTTAACCTTTACTTAAAAGCAATTATTGGATTATATCCCCGATGACGCTTGCCTCCGATAGAACCTCGCCCCGGCTAGCTTACAGTCCTTGCAGAAGGCCGCTGGTCAGTATATGGACGATGAATTGGCGCAACCAAGAATACTTGCAATAGCTGGCTGCCAGAAGCTTTTTATGGATGACGGAAGGTAAGACACAAACAAAAAGAAACTATTAGGCAGTCATTCGGATTTACTCGACCAATGGTGTGTTTTTCTCGGTAAGTGAACAATGTAGTTGGGAAAAGGGTGTGACATATCCCTTGTTATTCATTTTTATATATTCTCACTTATGCGCTACTTTGTTAAATCACGCTGGATTATTCAAGCACCAGTAAATACTTACTCATTCCAAACAGTACGTCATTGATGAACAATAAAGTTTATAACTGCCTTGTAGTAGATGATGACAATTTGGCTAAGACTATTCTTATCCATTTTATCAAGCAATATCCTTCACTTTCGCTAATAACCTCTCTCAGCAACGGTCTGGAAGCATTAGATTATCTGATTGCTGGCGAGCAGAGCATTGATATTTTATTTTTGGATGTAGAAATGCCAGAAATGAGTGGGCTACAGCTACTTAAAGCCCTTCCGACAAAGCCTGCGACTATATTAATTACTTCCGACCGCAATTTCGCCTCAGATGCTTTCGACCTGGAAGTGGTTGACTTTATAGTGAAGCCGGTGGAATATGTGCGATTTACGCGGGCAGTAGATAAGGTAATAGAGACCCTGAGCAGCATGAGAAAAAATGCCAGCGATCAGGATATTTTTATGAAGGTGGATAATAAAATGGTGAAAATTGTATTGGATGATATCCTCTACATTGAAGCCCTTTCTGACTACATCATTGTGGTAACCGATAAACACAAGCACATTGTTTATTCGACCATGAAATCGATAGAAGAAAAGCTAGCGAGTGAAAGCTTACTAAGGGTGCATCGTTCTTATATCATCAACTTGAAAAAGGTAGAAGCTATTGAAGATAACTCAGTCATTATCAAAGGATCGTACGTTCCGATAAGTAAGTCATACCAGGAAGATTTCTTCCGTAGAATTAGGAAACTGTAAAGTTGATGGGTTGATCTCCCTTTCGCCCATCAACTATATTACCTGTTTGTTTTGCACCTGTAGCGCCCACTTTTCCAATACTTTCACCAATTCTTCTAGCTTGATTGGTTTGCTGAGATAATCATCCATTCCAGCCTGCAAACACTCCTCGCGGTCGCCCTGCATGGCATTGGCCGTCATAGCAATGATGATAGGCTGCACCTTCAACTGCTGCCGAATGAACTGAGTCGCCTCTAAGCCATCCATTTCCGGCATTTGTACATCCATCAGTACCAACTCATAGTCCTGCTGTTGTAAGGCCTCTACAGCCAGTTTGCCATTATTTGCTACCACAGGCTTATAACCCAACTTATTGAGAATACGCTCGGCCAGCTTCTGATTGACCAGGTTGTCTTCAGCAATCAGAATCCGCAAAGGAAATTGCAGGGCAAAATCTTCGGACAATTTCTGATTTCCCACCGACTCTTCTATCGCTGCCTTGCCTTGTTGCTTGAGCTCAGTGAGAATATGGTTGCACAAAATATGCTGCTTGACGGGCTTAGTCAAAACCGAACAGAATAAATCCGGGTTATTCCCCTTGCGTTCCTGTCCCATCGAGCTCAACAGGATAATGGGGAGCGTAGCATGGGTTTTACGAATGGACTGCGCCAGTTGAATGCCATCCATGCCGGGCATCTGCATATCGGTAATAACCAGGTCGAAAGCTTCACATTTCGACAGCAGCGCCAAGGCCTGTGGCCCCGACTCGGCCATGACCGGTACTAATTGCCACTGTTCTAATTGACATTGTAAAATATGGCGGTTGGTGGCATTATCGTCTATGACCAAAATACGCTTGCCTTCTAGTCCAGCGGTGTTGTTATGCACATAGGTGCGCAATACCTCGGTACTGATGCGGGTTTGTATGGTAAAACAAAAGGTAGTGCCCTCTCCTACCTGGCTTTTCACTTCAATGCTGCCGCCCATCAGCCCGATCAGTTTTTCGCAAATGACCAATCCCAGACCCGTGCCGCCATACTTGCGGGTGGTAGAAGAATCGACCTGGGAAAAGGCTTTGAACAAACGGTCGAGTTTATCTTCGGGAATACCAATGCCGGTGTCGCGCACTTCAAAGCCCAATTCCAGTTCCTGGTTTGCTGCCGTTTTCCGCAAGTGTACACCCACGAAAATTTCTCCCTGTGGAGTAAATTTAATGGCATTGCTCACCAGATTCAGCAGAATCTGCCGCAGACGCAATCCATCGCCAATGACTTGGGCGGGAACGTTGTAGTCGATTTGGTAAATCAGGTCCAGCCCTAGTTGAGACGCTTTGTTGGCAAACACGTCTAATACTTCTTCGATGCAGGTGCGCAGGTCAAAGTTTTGCTCTTCCAACTCCATCTTACCAGACTCGATTTTAGAAAAGTCCAGGATATCGTTGATTACCGTCAATAGACTTTCTCCGCAACTGCGAATGGTTTCTGTATACTCCCGCTGCTCGCTGTTTTGGGTTGTTTCGGCCAGTAGAGACGCCATCCCAATTACGCCGTTCATAGGCGTACGAATTTCGTGGCTCATGGTGGCCAGAAATACACTTTTAGCCCGGTTGGCTTCTTCTGCCTCGTTGCGGGCAGTTTCGGCTTCTTTTCTAGCTCTTTCTGATTCCTGACGAGCAGTACGCTCTTTTTCAGTCAAACGCGCTAGCTTCCGCTCCGTCCTTTCCTGTACCTGCCGCTCTAATTCGGCCTGCCTGGCTATTGACCTAAGACTCAGGTAATGAAAAGTGCCAAAGCTTCCGAAAATAAGTAAAACGGATAACGTTTTAAACCACCAGGTTTGCCATAAAAGCGGCATAATATTGATTTTCAGGGAAGTCGGATTAGTTGACCATGTTCCGGCATTGTTCAAGCTTCGGACTTGAAAGACATACTTTCCTGGATCGAGGTTGGTATACGTGGCGGTTCTTTGGTTGCCTACATAATTCCATGCCTCTTCAAAACCTTCTAGTTTATACGCATACTGATTTTTCTCGGGAGAAGCAAAGTTTAAGGATGCATACGTCAGAGAAAGAATAGCTTGCTCATTAGAGAGCGTAATTTCTTTGGCTTCACTAATGTGCTGCTGCAATGGAGCACTACCCTGGCTGGAATCGGCAATGGCTACTTCTTTATTAAATAGCTTAAAATGGGTTAACACCAAGGGATACTCAATAGATGGCTGCTGAATTTGACTAAGCAAGAATGCATTCAAGCCATTGCTCCCATCGACGAGCATTGCTCCCGAACGACTTATCGAAGGCGGGTGCTGGTAAGGAATGGGTTGAGTAGGTGGCTGAACATTCATCACTCCGTATGGCGTACCCATCCAGAATTGGTGGTGGCTACCTTTACAAATAGCATAAATGGCATTGCTGCTTAAGCTTGTTTGGTCAGCGAAGTCCGGTGTATATTGTTGGCGTGTCTCACTTTTGGTATTAAACACCTGTAGTCCGCTATGCTCAGTCCCTATCCAAAGCTGTCCTTCTATGCCTTCGGCCAGGGCTAACACGGCATCTGGAGCCAGATTATGGCCGTCGCGTGGGTTTTTTGCTACCTGATGAAACACTTTCCTGGCCTGGTCAAATAATTCCAGGCCGCCTTGCGTACCCAGCCACAATTGATGGTGACTGTCTTCAAAAATTGTCCTTACCTGATTGCTGCCGAGCGACTCGCTATTATTGGCTTCGTGCTGAAAGTGAGCAAAAGTTTCGCTGGAGTAGTCAAACATGTTCAACCCTCCCTGGCGGGTACCAATCCATAAACGATGCTGACTGTCTTGAAAGAGGGCTTTTACAAAATCATCACTCAGGCTTGTTGGCTCTGCTATCCGGTGAAAATATTGTATGAATTGATTGCTTTTCCGGTCAAATTGATTCAAGCCGCCGCCTTCAGTACCTATCCATACATTACCCTGGTTATCCACCAACAGCTTATTGACAAAATCATTCGATAAGGTATTTGGGTTCTTCTTATTGTGCTTATACTGGATAAATTGCTCTTTTCTGCGATCAAAACAGTTCAGTCCTCCACCCCAGGTACCTACCCAAAGATTGCCCTTTTCATCTTCTACCATATCAGTGATATGATTATTACTCAGGCTATTATCCTTACCAGGCTGATTTTTATACACAGTAAAAGTGTAGCCATCATATTTATTCAGCCCGTCTTGGGTGCCAAACCACATAAAGCCTCGGCTATCCTTTAATAGGCAGTTAACCGTACTTTGTGAAAGCCCGTCATTTGTGCTCAAGTGAGTGCATATCGGGTGCTGGCTCTGGGAGAAAACCAGTGGGGCAATCGCTTGTAGAAGGAGAAAAAGCAGAAAACGATGGACTATCATGAAATTAATTTTCCTGATGATAAGATAGTTAGCAGCAATGGCAATACACCCTTGCTCTATTACAAATTTACCCTTAATCTCCTTGTTTACCATTATCCCTATTTCGTATCCTTACGCACGTAATAAACCGCTGATACTATCCACACTTTGGGGTTGGTGAAGCACGCAATCGTTTTCAAAAAATTTATACTTCATTACTTTATTTAGGTATAAATGCCATAGAAGTAAATTTTCATTCTTTCCCTTGGGGACACTTCCAGGAAAATAGCACGATTATTGGTAGGCTCAATATCTGGCTATCATTCTTAAAAATCCATCCAAATAAATTATTTGACTATACCTCTACCTTCATGTGGCACCTTGGCTTTACAATAGCGCTTCTTTTCTTTGCCATTCTTTCCATTCCCATTATTACCCTTCTGCATGAATTAGGCCATGCCATTCCTGCCCTACTATTTACCCAGGATACCGTTACCATGTACGTGGGCTCTTATGGCAATCCGGAAAATAACCGGGAAATAAAGCTAGGACGCCTGATTATGCTGTTCAACCGAAATACAGTGATATGGCGACAGGGCATATGTAAGCACAGCAGTACGGGCATTATCCGACAAATCATTATTATCGCTGGCGGGCCTGTTTGCACAGTTCTGATTGCGTTTATCTTTACTTTTATCATTTTCAATTACAACCTTCACGAGTATTTCAAGCTCTTTATCCTGGTTTTTACAGCGGCCTCTTTCTTTTCTTTTCTGCACAACATCATACCAGACAATAAGCATTTCCTCGCGCACGACGGCAATAATGCCTACAATGATGGTTCTCTGTTAAAAAGCCTGTTGAAATACAAAGGCATCTCTCCTACCTTTCGTCAAGGCATTGAGCTTTTCAACGCTAAAAAATATAAGGAGGCAGTAAAAATGTTTTCTAAAATAGCTAGCAACGACCGTGAAGTTGCTGATGCTTATCGTTTTATCATTCTCTCTTTTATTTATTTAAATAAGCTGACTAAGGCACTTCAGTACCACGAATTATTACGGACTACCGGAGAATTGAATGCTGAAGACTGTAGCAACGGCGGCCTTATCAAGTCGCGCCTGGCCTTGCATCAGGAAGCCATTGATGAATATTCCCAGTGCTTATCAATCAATCCAACCCATATTCACTGCTTGAACAACCGGGGATATAACCGCCCACGAAATTGACCAATACATTCAATTGACTAAAGAGAGCTTATTGCAAACTGCTTAATTCATAGCAGGCCAGCGTATAGACTAGGGCCTCTAATGATATTTTTTTGGCAATCGAAAACCGGTTATCTTCGGCAAAAACAAACCAAATTTTGTCCATGAACAATCGTTTCAAACGCCTTTGCCTCATTCTTTGGCTAGCCACATTTTGCCTACCTGTTTCCTATTCTTTTGCCCAATCACCCGTCGATACCAGCGTTATCTACATTCGGGCTGGTAAGTTATTTGATAGCGAGAAAGGCACGTTTCTTACTAACCAGGTCATCCGTATTGAGGGCAATACTATTCGGGAAGTGGGCAGCAACGTGAAGATACCAGCCAATGCCCAAGTTATTGATCTAAGCAAGGCTACGGTATTGCCTGGCCTGATTGATTGCCACACCCACATTACCAGCCAACCAGAAAACTATCTGGAAGACATTTTCCGCAAATCTCCCATTGACATCGCTATTTCCGCCCATATTTATGCCCGAAAAACCCTGGAAGCAGGCTTTACCACTTGCCGCGATGTAGGCGCAAGCGACCTGATTGATGTGGCCTTAAAACGTGCCATTGACGCTGGAAAGGTAGTAGGACCAAGACTCTACGTATCTACGCTGGCCATCGGCTCTACTGGCGGGCATGGAGATCTGACGGGATTTTCGCCTTATGTCAAGATTGAAAGCATCCCTAACGTGGCTGACGGCCCAGACGCTATACGCAAACAGGTGCGCTACAACGTAAAGTATGGGGCTGACCTTATCAAAATGATTGCTACGGCAGGCGTACTGTCAGAAGAGGAATCGGTGGGTGCGCCACAATACACGTTGGAAGAAATGAAAGCTATGGTGGATGAAGCCGCTCGCTGGGGTAAAAAAGTAGCCGCACATGCGCACGGAACGGAAGGCATCAAACAGGCGATCATCGCTGGAGTAGCTTCTATTGAGCACGGCAGTTTAGTTGACGAGGAAGGCATTCGACTGATGAAGGAAAAGGGCACCTACCTGGTAGCTGACATCTATAATGACGACTGGATTCTGGCGGAGTTTGCTAAGCTAGGATATCCGGCCAAAATGATTGAAAAAGAGCGCACCATTGGTCGCTTGCAACGCGAAAACTTTCAGAAGGCCGCAAAAGCTGGCGTAAAAATCGCCTATGGGACTGATGCTGGCGTATATCCACACGGTTATAATGCGAAGCAATTTTACTATATGGTCAAATTCGGACTTACACCGATCCAGGCTTTACAAGCAGCTACCATCAATGCGGCGGATCTGATTGGCGTGAAAGACAAAATCGGTTCTGTCGCACCGGGCAAACTGGCGGATATCATTGCCGTAAACGGTGATCCGCAACAAGACATTACAGTGATAGAAAAGCAGTTGAGGTTTGTGATGAAAGACGGGAAAGTATACGTGGATAAGGGAAACACAAAATAAATTGGGATGCTACAGATAAACAGTAATTACCGGCGTTGGATACTGGGAGGATTTACGGTTCTTAGCATTGGCACCGTATTCTTTCTACAACCCATTCCTCAAAACCCGCACTATCATCACTTTGATGATGCTCGTACCATGCTGAACATTCCTCATTTCTGGAATGTGGTATCCAATGCGCCTTTTCTGCTGGTTGGCTTTATTGGCTTGTGGCTGCTTTTGGGCAAAAAAGTCGAATTCACGCCTCCATTTCCGCCCGTTGCCTTTTTCTTTATTGGCATATTTCTTACTGGTATTGGTTCGGCTTATTATCATTGGGCTCCTTCCAATGAAACGCTTATTTGGGATAGATTGCCGATGACGATCACTTTTATGTCGCTATTAGCGGCAATCATTAGCGTATGTATTCACAGAAAAACAGGCACTTTCTTATTGTGGATATTCTTAATTATTGGTATTGGCACTGTTCTATACTGGTATGTGGGCGAAATGCGCGGCAAAGGCGACTTAAGATTTTATGCCCTGGTGCAGTTTTATCCCCTATTGGCCATTCCGATGATCGTATATCTATATCCATCCAACAAGTTATCCAGGCCAGCCTTACTCAAGGCGATTCTATGGTATGTCCTGGCCAAGGTTTTTGAAAAGGCAGATGGCGAAGTATATCAAATGGGTGGCTTGCTCAGTGGGCATACACTCAAACATTTGGCTTCAGGAGCCGCCGTATGGCAAATCCTACTCTCTATTCAGTATGCTAAGATAATAGAGAACCCAGGCAAGCGTAAAAATCCCACAGCCGTTATTCGTTAAAGTCGCCGATGATTAGCCAGGAAAGGGAGGTGAAGCAGCCTTCAAGAAGGCTAAAAAACTAGCCCCACCAACTCATGGAATGAGCTAAGGGCTTGCTACGCAATAACCTATACATCTAGCTTAGTTATTTTGGTCATATTCTGCGTTGCAAAATCCTTGAATAGCGCTGCTATTGAAGGATTTCA
This sequence comes from Bacteroidota bacterium, assembly GCA_040385915.1. GTDB lineage: Bacteria > Bacteroidota > Bacteroidia > Cytophagales > ES-bin-26 > ES-bin-26. Next base: position 29,357 of record JAZKGK010000145.1, on the reverse strand, counting down.
CGCCTTGAATATGACCAAAATACCAGCGGCTAGATTGTAAACTTTATTGCGTAACAAGCCCTAATGGGGCTTTGGATAAAGAATTAGGTTTGGTGTTTATTTCTGATCTTGGATCACAATTTCTTTGGAACGGATGGCCATACCACCGAAGTATCCAACGGCTTTTTTGGTAGAATTGACATTCACGTTCACAAGGTTGGTTCGTACATTCGCTGGAGGATTGGCAAACATTCCCGCATTATTTACCTGAAGGTATAATTCATTGAGAAATTTATAGTTATCCTCGGTGATCGAACAAGTTTGTATCTGAATTTTGTCTCCCGCTTTAAACGGATCGTTATTCATTTCCGGGCCAGAAATATAGTTTCCTTCCACAAAATCATCTGAGCTAACTGTCAGATCACCAGGCTTGTTTTCTAAAACATCATTTTTATAAATCTTAAATTGATAGAAATCACCCTTTCCTGCTAGTTCAGGTCCAAAATACTGCACGTAGTAACCTTCGTCATAGATCTCAGACTTCTCCCTATACATTTGTTTCAGCGAATCAATTTGTGGCACTCGTTTAATGGTTGCTTCGGCGCGATATTCCTCGCCTTCGGCCTTAACAGTTAAGATATAATGATTGCCAATTTTGCCTTGCAAAGTACTGGTTACGTACTTTCCTGGGTCAGTTTCCACCAGTGTTTCGGTGTGTCCTTCATTGTCCGAAATGGTTAATATGGCACCCCTTACCCGCGGCGTAGGTGCATTGCTGAAATAGCCTGCCGTTTTACTTAAGTTGATGGCATAAGGACCGGGTTGGTCGGTTACGTATCCATCTACCACCAGCAAGGGCTTTCCTTCATCGACTTTTAAGTCAATTACATCTTGACAACTAGCCAATGACAAAGCAAAAAGAATAAGAGAGAAAAAAGAATATCGTTTCATAATGAATTTTTAATTTATATATGGGCTGATTTTCGATTAATAATCAGTGGGTTACGCTCAGCAATTAAAATTTAAAGTTATAGGTTACCGAAGGCAGCATAGAGCCGAAAACTGATAAGCGAACAGCTTCCGTTTTCTCTGGATTGTCTTTGTTTTGCTGGAAATATATCGAAAAGGCATTGCGATGGGCGTACAAATTATAGACGGAGAATACCCATTCGCTTTCCCATCTCTTACCAGGCTTTTGGCGGTTTTTCAAAGTCGCTGATACGTCTAGCCGATGGTAAGCAGGCACCCGGGTGTCGTTACGAGCATTGAAAGTATTGTGCGGTACTATCAGGCCTCCGTGGGAATACCGGCTGTTAGACGTTGTGAAAGCGATGCCTGTGCCATAAGCAAAATTGCTGGCTACTGTCCATCGGTCGTTCACTTGGTAAATACCCACTAGTGACAAGTTGTGGGTCTTATCATATTTGGCTACGTACCACTGGTTGTTGTTAATGCCATCAATTTGCCGCTCACTCCGCGACAGGGTGTAGCTAATCCAGCCAGACAGCTTTCCCGTATTCTTTTTCAAATAAAACTCGGCTCCGTACGCGCGGCCTTTACCGTAAAGCAACTCCCCTTCCAGGTTTGAATTGAGTAATAAATTAGCGCCTGGAATATAATCAATCTGGTTGGACATAGTTTTGTAGAAACCTTCTATCGAAAACTCATACGTATTGTCGCGCAGGTTTTTAAAATATCCCAAGGCTACTTGGTCAGCTATTTCTGGTTTCATATTATTCGTACTAGGCGACCACACATCTAGTGGCGACGCAGCAGTCGTGTTGGTAATCAGGTGAATGTACTGCGCCATGCGGTTGTAGCTGGCTTTCAACGAGCTGCTTTCTGTGAGGCTATAGCGAGCAGAAACACGGGGTTCCAAATAGTTATACCGTTGGATCAATTCACCATTGCCATAGGTTTTAGGGTTGATCGGCGTTTTTCTATCTATCAATTCTCCGGTATAATTATAAGTAGTAGCAGAACCAATATAATCAAACATCGAAAAACGAAGACCGTATTGAACCGACAAGCGCGTAGAAAGGGTTTGTTCATTATCGACGAACGCAGCGTATTCTACCGCTTTCTGGTGATCTAGTTCCCGGGAAAGAAAGATAGACTTGTTGCCCAAGGGCGAGATTTTAGCTGGCTCAAAATTATAAAGTATAGCACTAGCACCAAAGTTAATGGTATTCTTGGTGTTAAGATAGTAGGTAAAATCTGCCTTAGCGCTATAATTGACAATTCTAGACTTCCAATCAAACCCGTTGGCTCCTTGCGGCACGCCTAAACCATAATCATAATTACTATAGATACCGGTGACATTGGCAAACAGGCGAGAGTTAAAGAGGTGGTTCCAACGGATGGTGCCTGTAGCATTTCCCCAATTCATTTGGAATTGCTGTCCAAATTTAAATACATCCTTACCGAAGTAGCCAGACAGATATATTTTATTCTTATCATTAATTGTATAGTTAAATTTGGCGCTTAGATCGTAAAAATAGGCCTGATTTTCTTTCTGACTTGGACTTAGTTTCAGGAATAAATCAACGTAGGAACGGCGGGCGGCGATAATGAATGAGCTTTTATCCTTAACAATCGGCGCTTCTACCGTTAATCGGCTAGAGACGGTACCAATTCCACCAGAAGCAGTGAACCGCTTTGAGTTCCCTTCCTTCATCCGCACATCGAGCAGCGACGATAAGCGGCCACCGTACTGGGCTGGAATCCCACCTTTGACAAGTTTAATGTCTTTTACGGCATCGGGGTTAAACACAGAGAATAAGCCGAACAAGTGAGAACTATTATACACGGGTGCTTCGTCTAGCAAAATCAGGTTCTGGTCTATGCCACCCCCCCGTACATTGAAGCCGGCAGCTCCTTCGCCTACCGTGCTTACCCCTGGCAACAATTGGATGCTACGGATAACATCAACCTCGCCTAGCAAGGCTGGCATGGCTTTTACTGTCCGAATGTCGAGCTTGTTGACACTCATCTCCGTGCTTTTCACATGTTCATCTACTTTAGTAGCTGTCACCACTACTTCGTCTATCTTAATATGCTGATCAGTCAGACTTATGTTGCGGGTCAGGTCGGCGTCTAGCACGAGTTCGCTGATTTGCGGCTCATAGCCCAGATAACTATAGGTAAGGGTATAATTTCCCTGCGGAAGTGTAAGCGAATAAAACCCGTAAACATTGGTCGTAGCACCAGTAGAAAGCTCTTTTACGAAAACTCCTGCACCAATAAGGGCTTCTCCATTAGAAGCATCCCGAATGTAGCCACTGATGGTAAGTTTAGCATTTGATTGTTTGGTATTCGCAACTGGTTGGTTTTCTTTGATTACTAACTGGTTGCCAACTAACGTATAATCTAAATCTGTTCCCTTAAATAATTGAGTCAATGCATCTCCCAGTGGCTGGTTATTCAGGTCAGCCGTTAATAGCTGATCCATAGAAACCCGGTTGTTGGTGTAGGAAAACTGAACACCGTATTTTTTTTCTAAGTCATTGAGGACACTTGACAGTGGAACATTGGTATACTTAGTAGATACCCGCTGTTGGAGTACTGGCGTCTGAGCGAAAGAATGCTGAGAGTTAAGCAATCCGCCTAACAGAGCAACGCCAAGCAGCATTTTAAAATTTTTCATGGGCTTTAAATAATAGTATATGAATTGGCTATATATCCACAAGACAGATATATGTATCTCATACCCCTACGCTACAAGTAGAATAATTTTCACAGACGGTATAAGCGAACCAAGGACAGATGCCTCAAAGCCATTCCAAACAATCAGATGCATCCTATTATCTATAGTATAGATGCCCTAGTCTCAGGCCTGAGTTAAGAAAATGTAAAAGAATGTTAATGAAATGTAAAAGCGGGTTTTGTTAAATAGGAAAGGTGTATTTTGGACTTATGAAAAGGAAACAGCTTCAGTTAGTGGTTGCTTTAGCCACCCTTGCTTTGGTCGGGCTTGTGGGAATTCAGGTGTTTTGGTTCAGTAAAGCTTTTTCGATAGAAGCGCGGCAATTTAATGAGAAAGCCAATGTGGTTTTGAGAACCGTTGCTCACCAATTGCTCCTGAGTCAGCACGACTCGACATCGGCCATTCAGCCCATTACTCAGACCAGTTCCAACTCCTTTTTTGTGCGTCTGACCACCTCCTTTGATTATGCTACAGCTGATTCGTTACTTAAAGGCCAATTAGCTGCCCAGAACCTACCACTAGCCTACCAGTTAGCCGTTTATGACACGCTTACTACTCAGCTAAGCCTCGGCAATTATTCACTCCCCCCCTTGGCAAACAATACTTCAGGTGCCTGCCTTACGCGTAAGCAATTCCAATATTACAGTAGTTTCAGCGTAACCTTTCCTAGTAAAAACAGGCACTTGGCTAGCCAGATGGGGATTTGGTTTGTCACTGCTTTTACTTTCTTGATTGTCCTGCTGGTATTTGCCTATATGGTTATACTAATGCTTCGACAAAAGCGGTTATCAGAAATGAAGACTGAGTTTATGAATAATATGACGCACGAGCTCAAATCCCCCATTACAAATTTATCGGTGGCGAGTGAAGTGCTGAATAATGCACTGGTTCGAGAAGATCCCGTGAAACTTCTCAAATACACTTCCATCATTCAACTTGAATCAAGGCGACTACAGGCTCAAGTCGAGCGCGTATTACAAATAGCAGCCTTGGAAAAAGGCGAAGTTGCCTTACAGCTAGACCGAGTGGATGTAAATCAACTGGTACAAACCATTGCGGAAACAGTTGGTATTGCCGTACAAAAACGAAACGGCCAAGTACTAACCAATTTGCAAGCTAAAACACCGAACATCATGGCCGATAAACTTCACTTAAGCAATATGTTCTATAGCTTGCTCGATAACGCCGAAAAGTACTCACCGCAGCCTCCTCAAATATCCCTCTCTACCCGCAATCATGATAAAGGCATCCTCATTTCCATCACGGATGAAGGGATTGGAATGAGTGCCCAGACTCAACAATTCATTTTTGAGAAGTTTTATCGGGCACCCACTGGCGACGTACACGAGGTAAAGGGTTTTGGGCTCGGATTAAGCTATGTGCAAGCCATTGTTAAAGCGCATCATGGGTCTATTTGCGTGAAAAGTACTCCCAACGAGGGAAGTGTATTTGAGGTCTATTTTCAGTGTGCATAGCGATGGGAAAGGCGAATAACAATACACTTCACATTCTTTTGGTTGAGGACGACTCAAGTTTGGGCTACTTGATCCAGGATAGCTTGGAAATGGCTGGCTATGCTGTGGATTTGATGAGTGATGGACAAGCGGCTCTAACTGCTTATCTAAAAGGAGGCTATGCTCTCGGTATTTTTGATGTAATGCTACCCAAAAAAGACGGCTTTACGCTCGCAGCAGATATCCGGAAGCTAGACCTTCAATTTCCTATTATCTTCTTGACTGCCAAAGGGCTCAAAGAAGACCGGATCAAGGGTTTTCAATTGGGTGGCGATGATTATCTCACCAAGCCCTTTAGTATGGAAGAATTCCTTTTGCGGGTAGAAGCCATTCTCAAACGCGTTTACCGAATTCCAACCAAATCCGACTACCAAGCCTTGTGTCAGTTTGGTGCCTGCGTGCTTGATTGCAATAATCAAATGCTAACAGTAGGAGAGCAGGTTTTTCAACTCACGCAGATTGAAGCCGGACTCTTGCGCATTTTTGGTAACAAGCCTAACCAACTTATTGCCCGGGAAACTATTCAAAAAGCCATTTGGGAAGATGATGGCTACTTTGTTGGAAGAAGCATGGATGTGTTCATTTCCCGGCTTCGCAAGATGCTTAAAGATGATCCGACCATTCGAATAACCAATGTTCATGGAAACGGTTATAAATTAGAAACGGGCAGGAGTTAAGTTTTTCGATTGTATTTACTTACGCGCGTTTTTGTGAAGGGCTGGGGTTGAAATACCGCCGGCCTACTCCACAACTACTCGCTATGGCACTGTACTCTACTAAGCGTGATAAAATTCCGCCTGATTTACCTGGGTTGGCATAGTAGAAGTAACGGTATAGCGTTCTACGCATTGCACTAGATCGGCAACGGTTTGTATCTGCTGCAAATCCTTGTCCTGCAACTCAATACCAAATTCGTTTTCCACGTAAAAAATCATTTCCAAAAACTCCATCGGATTGATTTGCATATCCCTAGTAAGATAGGCGTGGGCAATAGGCTTGCGGATATTAATCAGAAAATGACTTTTAAAAATCCTTTTGACCTTCGACGTAATTTGCTTTTTCATAAGTTATAGTGACTAGGTTATTGCTGTTACTCTTCGTATTACCAATCGTATTTCAAAAAAAAATATTGTATTCCCGGCAATGTATACTTTACAGACAGGCAAAAGTATCTCCTACCCCTATGTAGATTTAAAAACAATGGCTGTAGAAATTCTCCCACTTAATTTCCATTAATCTAGGAAAGCCAGCATTACACCGAGTAAACACCTACGACTACCTAATTATTTACACCTAGTAAATTCATTTTTATAACTTTCCTTCATCAAACTAATATAACCACTACCGCTATGAAAACTCTATTAAGTTTAGCCCTCATATTGATTGCATTCACTGTTAACGCAGGTTCTGTAAGTTCAACCAGCCATGCACCCACATTCAAAAGCGCTACTTCTGCTCGCTATACCGCTAAAGGAAAAATAAAGGCACGAAAACAAAAGGCCCTATTTAACGGAAAGAAATTGATGAGCGTCAAACGTCAATCGAAAGGGAAAAACCAACATGGCTATAGCCGCCAATCTCAGAAGAAATTATTCCTTTATTAAGTAGCCAAGAGACTCATAAAAAGCTATTTACACGTAGCCTCTTTTCCATTTTCATTAAAGTCCGAAGGGATTAAATGTTTATAGAATAAGACATCTTGACTGCCAAAGCGCCCCTTGAAGTCATATATGCTTGTTCACTTTTCGGCCATGCCATAGCCACTATAAACATTTAATGCCTTCGGATTCATTAGATAGCTCTCTGCTCCCTTTCGGGTGATTATTTGTATATTCCAACCTAACTCTTGAAGGGTTTACGCTTCAAACTAAGTTAACTTTCGGATTTTAACCCTCCAAGAGTTTTGCCATTCTATCACCCGAAAGGGAGTAGCTGCTTCCCTTAAAATTCTCCAGCCGGTAACGAAAACAGTAAGACTACTTCTTCGGCCTCGGAGAAACCAAATCTTTTCAACAAGGGCTTTTCTGGGCCAATGTCGCGCTTATACGTCATTGACAACTGGTATAAGCCATTTTCCAAGGGCATAAAAGGTTGTGCTCCATTTTCAACAAAAAAGAACGCCCTGGTTGCATCTCCACTCCTAAGAATATTGACAGTCAAGGCATTGAATACGGTATCAGTATACATTACGCGCGTATGCAAAATTTCTCCCGCCTTATTCTTGATTCGGACGAAAGTGCCTTGGGATGAAAAGGTGAAGGAAGAATGGTTGGCATAGAGGTGAATTTGTTCCGTTTCCTCGGCGGTTGACGTAGGTGCCGTACCATTATAAATCCGTAGTACAGTGCCAGCATTATACTGGGTACCCATATCAAATCGGTAAAACGCTAGATACGCCTCTTCCGCTGGTGAAGAAACGGGTTTGTATTCGACAATAAAATCTGACAAATCGGTTGTTTCCAACAGGAGTACGTCAACCCATTGCGTATTGACAGCCTCTACAATCGACAAACGCGCTAAACCGATCCCCTCTTCAACCGAGCCACCAACCAATTTAACCGCCTGGTTACACATATCGATTGTCTCGCTTGTATTGGCAAAGGAGACAGACCACTCGCAGCGTTCCCAGTCCAACGGCTCCGGCGTTTCTAACAGCAGGCCATACGTTTGGTTTTTGTCGTTCAATAGTGTAATCTCTAATTGGTCGGGCAGTGGCCGAGGGTTCAGATCAAAAAGTGCCATGAGTTGCTCAAACTTTACAGGTTCCTCTTCTGAATTGGCGAGTATCTGCTCCAATACGGCGGCTTCAATTTCAAAATCTGGTTTAGTAATCAGATCGAAATGATTCCAGACTATATCCGCAAAAGAATAGAGATGGTGCATGAAATTCGCATACCGCGACGAAAGGAAGGCAAATTCGTAAATAGCTTGCTCCCCAGCGACCACCTGGGCTCGGTATTGAATCTGTGGCGACAAGAGCAGTTCGCGGGAGGAAGCAATCACCTCTTGGTTGGATTCTACCGTAACCGCCGTCATAACCACGCAGCCGCTTGCGTTCAGTACATCCTGGTATTGTTTTTCTTCGCGCGTCTGCGAAAGCTCCGGATTATCGCCCCACAGGTTGAGTAATTCCAGTTCCTCTCCGGCAGCATTCAATACAGGTAAGTTATTGTTATCCAGCAACCTGATCTTGATTGGGAATCCCGCCATCTGATACATTTGATCGATATAGGAATCGTTGTAGACCACGCCGATATCGTATGAACGATAGATAAAACCCTGCGCCTCACCGGCAACAGCCCCCGCCGGAATAGTATAGTCAATGTATGCGCTCAGATCACTCAGCGGACTAACCAGATCATATCGATCCGTATCCGCTTCTTCTTCTTGCGTTGGCGCTGGCGGCCCCGGCGGATTTCCCGTTTTAAAATACATGTATTCAGAAAACTCCTGAAAGTCTGAACTCCCGCCTTTATACCAGGTAGCGGTGGTTACAATGTTCAGGCGATAGTATTTATTGGGATGAAGGATTTGAGCGGTGTGTTGACCCCAGTTTTCGTCCAGGCTGGTTTGCAGATGGGTATCCAAATCGGCATTGCTCACATAGGTGGCGTGGTCATCTTCGGTTACGCCACACACCCGAATAAGCTTAAAATGGCCAGAAAGGAGGAAAGAACGGAAAGTCTGGCCAGCTAAATTCAGTTCTACCGGTTGTACTTCTTCATCGGACAGGCTTGCAGGAATGTCGAAAGCTAGCTGCCCGATTTCATGGTTTACTTTGTCGTAGAGATAGAGGGTGCCCTGTGAATCCTTCGAGAGATGCACTTCAGTTCTGTCCATGTTTTCGGGCATCGTCACCAAGATGCTGGTCACGCCCGTGGTATGCACTTGGGCATAACAAATCTTGGTTATCCGAATGCCCTCTCCCAACATGCCGATATGCCGGATGGGCGTCGTTTGGGATTCCAGGTGGTAGGTAATCGTGCCATTGGCTCGGTCCTCCGTGCCTTGTTGGGTGATATCCACCGGATTCCAATCTTGGTCAAACGCCAGCAGGAATATCGTTTGATCTTCCCTTTTAATACAGGTGATGTTCACTTTATACGGCCTATCATTGAACGCCAGCTCCGGGAAAGAAATGGCGGCGGGTATCATGGTGGCAGTAAAAACGGAATAACTGATATACAATTCGATCTCATCTCCTGAAAACTCATTGGTGAAGAAAATGTAGGAGTCGTAGCCAATGCCTGCCGAAAAGATAATATTGTCGATGATTTTCAGGTTAATACGTTCGGTCGGCTCCTGGTCTTTCATCCACAGGCAAGTGAAGCTTTCGTAGGAATCCACGTTACTAACGGCTTTGGTCGTTCCTAGCCAGTTCGCCTCGTAGGGCTGTACCTCCATAGGAAAAACCGACATGAAAATAAATTCGTCCTGAATCAAAAGCGGATAATACGTTCCATAATCCCGGCTTTCAAATTCGGCGCAAGTCCATTTCTCTTCTGCGGTGCCAGAACAAGGGTAATGAGGATTGTATACATCCAGCAAGCCCAGCCAGGACTCATTGCTTTCCAGTTGGCGCGAAATTTCAAAAGGCGTAGAGGCATTCAGCACCAGCTTAGTATTGACGATCTGTTCTGTACTTGGAATGGCCTGCCAAGCGCCCGATAGTTGGTAAGCATTCTCGCCATTTTCTACCTGAGTTTTGACAAATTCTTCGTAATTATTCCAGGTGATTTCGCTGCTTTCATTCCAGTCATCGCAATACTCCAGTGTAACGCTTTTGAGTGCATAGGCAAACCGGTAATCTCCCACCATTTCGTCTGGTGGTTTAACCGCAGGGTTATCGCCCACCCCAAGGTCTTCCATGGGTTTATCGAAGTTCAGCACCAGGTACACATCAGGTGGCACGACCGGTATGTTGGGGATACTGGTGGAGAGATTTATGCTGCCTTTATACAAGCCATCGTCGTCAGTTTCGTAGATACTGTATTTAGGCACGTCCCAATTTTTCGTCACCTTGCGATGCTCAATGCCAAGGGACGGCGACAAGGGAATGGGGAAAGGAGGAGTGCCCGTTTTTTCCCACTTCAAGGTAATCTTTGCCTTGGGTTTGCCAAGAGGCGTTTTGAGCTGTACTTCCAGATAGGCTGAAATATACAATGGCTTGGGTGCTTCCACCGTTACATTGGCTTCCACAGAAATACCCAAGCTCACAATACCCGCACTCAGCTCGGCATTGCCGTACAAGGTCATCGAACCTTTGGCCTGCAACGGCATGGTGCTCAGCGCTAGTTCGCCTCCCATCCAAGCTTCCAGAATAACCCGCAAAATGCCAAACTTCTGATCAAGGCTGTAACCAATCCAAGCGCCCATGCGCAGGCCATCGTGATCGACCATAAGGTAGGTCTGGGCTTTGAAAATATCCAGGATGTCGGCGCGTATTCGCTTCGATTCCGGCTCATTTTCGCCTAAATACAGATGCCAGGCGTCGGGATCACCCGCGCTAAAAAACGCCTCCGCCGAACCAAATATATCCAGCAGCTTGGCACCAGCATCGGGGTCTTTGGGAAAGGCGTATTGAGCAGAAATATTCATCAGGAACGTTCCGGCAGTGGGATCCAGCACGGCCAACACCTGCATCAAATAATTTTCCCCGAGCGACAACATCCCGACGTGGCCTTCGATCAACAAAACCGGCCCAGGAATCAGAATGACGAACAGCGCCTTCACCTTAACTGTGAATTTGGTATCGGGCAAAGTGCCTACAGTCAGGCCAGCGCCAAAGGCCATAGCGCCTTTTTTGTTCTGCCAATTGGCGGCATCCGAGAGGTCTGGCCGGTCTTCTACCGTTTCATAATTGATTAGCTTCTGGTAGTCCAAGGTCATGTTGTGGCCGTACAAGCCCGCCAAGCCGTACAGTCCCAATACAGGCGGCCCCAGCGGAATACCAACCGGCAAATCGACGTCGATAAAAAGGTAGAAATAGGTATAGTCTTCGGTTTTTCCGCAGATAAACTGGGCATCTACGCCAAAATTGAGCGGAATGAGGGCTACGTCCACCCCACCACGAAACTCCTGGATCTTCTCTTCGTTTATGACTTCATCAATAAAGAAGGCTGTTCCGTCAAAACTCAGCGTATTCTCGATTTCAAAGGATAAGTAAACGCCGCCAATCTTGAGTTTGAATTGGAGCGTGCCGTCGCTTTCGTACCACCACATCACCTTCAAACCTTCCACGCCACCCCGCAGCGGCAGCCCGTCCACGAGTTGAATGCCGCCCGAAAAGCCGATCCATTTGGCCAGCACGCCATCCGTTTCGTCGCTGCCGAAACCCAGCTTGGTGATTTCTACTTTGAAGCCGTAAAAGTCCAGCGTCTTTAGTTCGGGCAGCGCAATCCAGCCACCCTCCACGCGAACCGTGCCATCCGAACAAATGGTTAACTCTTTCAATTCGAACGAAGGCCAATCCAAGCCGGGCAGCAAGGGCGTTACTTTCCCCGACATTTTCAGGCAGTATTCCTCCTCTTCGTGAATAAATTCCAGGCTATTCACTTCAATGGAAATGACATTGTCTTTCTTCAGCAAAAACAAACCATCCTCCGTTCCGCCCAAAGCCAGGGTAAAATCTCCGTCGTTGGCCAAGCCTATCTCCAGTTCAACAGCTTCGTCGAAGAAGGGCACTTTCATGAAGCCTTTGATGGAGGATTTCGTGAGCGTGTTTTGCTGAAATTCGACTTCGATGAATTGAAACGTAAAGCCGAAGCCAAAGATGGTTTTAGCGGTAGCTTCGTCGTAGGCTGTCACCGAGTCTGACAAATCGAAAAAGACAGAGCCGCAGAACCCGCCGGAGCCGACAAAAGCGTTTTGGAAGGCTATCGATTGTGGGAGAATACCGGCCAATTCGTCGGGCAGATGAATCGTAGCTTGTTCGAGATACACACCGCGCCAATCGGCTGGAATAGAAGCTGGCAACTCCAACGCCGCCGCATCCGAAAGAATCAGTTTGAGGCTGGTGATGTCGACAATAATGCCGCTCTCGCCTACCATAAACGGCTGGATAGTTAAGGCCGAGGTTCCTGGGGCAAAAGTAAACTGTCCTTCAGAAGTGAGGGCAATTTCGGTTCCTTCGATGGCCACTTCAATCGGCAAAGGTTGGCCGGTAATAGGATCGGGAGGCGCTTCTACGTAGCCACCCGCCGTAGCCTCCATCCGCTTGAATAAGGCCGAAGAAACGCGAATAGCTACCGACAGGTTGCTCAATGTCAGGTCGAAACGATCGCCATAATAGCCGAGTTTAAAGGCAAATTCAGTATAATCGCCCGCACTCAGCAAAGCCAACGATAAGCCAGGAATGAGGGGAAGTTCAAATTCGATGGTTTCGAGTATCTGAATGGTGCCGTTGACCACCAGTAGACTTGGCCCTAGCCCCGTAGTTTCAAAATCAGGTAGCCCAATTGAATCCAATTGGGGAGGCACGCCAAGGAAATTGCTAGGCCAGCCTGGCAACAGCAACCGGATCGGCACAAAATAAGTTAATTCAGCCATGGCGCACCTCCTGTCTTATGGACGTACTAATTTGACTGCCTGAGGATTGAATAGGAGCTGTAGGTATCATAATAGTTAGGGGGCAAGCAATGGAGAAATGTTCTGATTAAAAGTTTTGGCTTGTCTTATCGTAATAAAATTTCCTCCCTCTATCGCTACATGAGGAGCCATCAGGTTGAAGTAGTAAGTAGTGTCGCCATTCTCACAGGCGTGATTATAATGCTCTGAGCCGTTGAGGCACTGCACAATAATAGGCAGCCCATGATACTGGTTGCTAAACCAATGCAACATTTCGTGAACCAGGGTGTATCCTTTAAATAAGTAGGTTAAAAAAGCAGAAGAAAAATAGGGATAATCATTTTTGTATACTACATAACCATAGGCATCGCCATCGCTACCGCCGGTAAGCGCCCACGCCAATACCACATTGTAACTCCTAAAGGCCGGATTACTTTCAATAGATTCATTCACTTCATACACCGCTGTATTGGGCGCATTGGTCCATACCACGGTTTCTCCCAGGTTGCCAATGGCTCGCAATGGATTAAAATTCACCCCCAATGCATCTTCCACCGGAACCAGATAGACATTGGATTGCCGCGTTAGTATATAATTGGCACTTTTGAATTCCTCGCGTACGTGCTGTTCAGTGATTTTTCCCCTGGCCTGCTCAATGGTGTGAACATCATCGTACAATAGATGAAATTGAACGGGAACCCATGTAAACTCCAGAAACTCAAGCTGAAGCGTCCAAATCACTACATTCGGGTCGATGGTGGTAATACTCAACGGGGTGGAAGCCTGGCTAGCCGGTGTAGCCCGAAAGCTGATGATCTTTTCCGCATCCGAAAATGCAACGTCTGGCATAAATGGGCTTCCATCCACTGTTACCTCAACAACATCAGGAGCAAACTGAAGCTTGATGGGAAGGCTCAGCGGATTGCGTAACCGAAACTTAGTTGTGCCGTGGTCGCTTTGGTCGGCGTAGAGCGCCGCTTGAATCGCCGCTTCAATGTCAGCCGTGGGCGCTTTCTGAATGACCAGCGTTGGAGGCATACTATCTGGATCAATCGCGAGGACATGATAAGCCGGGGGCGTGATTTCCACGGTGTTCAGACCTGCTTTTGTTCGTCCTCCGATGTGCTCTCTGGGTTCCAGGTAATCAATATAACCCGCTTCCACTGGCATTCCGGTCAACAGCGATAGCATCGAGTGGCCTTCTTGGGCTGGCATCCGTGCCCGATAGGTAAAGAAGTTTTTCACCGCTGCTTCATGGGCAGTCCAGGCATTATTTATTTCAAACAATAGCCCCAGCCGCTGCTGAGTAGTTGGATGTAGTGGATCTGGGCGAACCCAACCGATTTGCGCATCGGGCGACAAGGGGATGGCAACGCCTGGATAATTTAAGAAAAGACGAAAGTAAGCGATGTCCCAAGCCTCGGTTCCCGTATAATTAGTACCTGTCACTTTTTTGTATTGAAGCAAAAAGAGAGCTTCTGTAAGATGCTTACTAATCTGGCTTATGAGCGGAGTCGTATCCTGGCTGATAAGCGTCGCAGGGTCATTCGGATCGAGCTCCGGATTAATCAGCGGATGGATATTGAGGTAGCCTGCTTTGGTTAAAACCGGTAGCAATCCTGGATAGAATTGCCGCCAAACCTTGTGAGAGGAAGGAAATACTTGGAGCAAAAACATATCTTCGTCAGGAATGGCACTTCCCAATAAGTCCGGATACGATTGCCCATGGCGAATGAAGAACAACCAACCGCCGGTAATGGCATAGACCTGTCGGCTTTCGTCCGTATCGGGCTCAAACGTAAATCGGTATTCGGTAAAAGTGGATGGCCCAAAAGGCCGGCTTTCTACAACCAATTGCAGCTTTCTATCCGTCAGGAAGCCCTTATAAAAGTCTGCACTTGCCTGATAGTAATTCTCATCGGCCAACGTATGAGGGCTTTTCACCAACGGCATCAGCTCTGGAGTCATCACCGCTCCGGCATCGTCTGGCAGCAGCGGATTTTTGTCTGGGGTTAGCAAGAAACATCCTTCGAGGTATTGAAAAAAAAGGCTCATACGCTTTGCTATTGAAACAGTTGAAGGATATTACCAGTCATTCATTAGACAAACAATCTGCTTAAGTCTACTTTTTACTGCGGTTGAATCTGGTCAGCGTATTGGTTATAAATCCTGGCTTGGTTGAGGGAGATCAAGCGGCCTTTATTGAGCGACTCGCCGGGAGCCATCATATTAAGGTATAGTGTGGTATCTCCATTGAAGCACGCATCATGGCCAAAATGTTCTTGCCCACCTGTACACCAACTCGTCGCGTTGAATAGAAAATGCAGACTTATCCAATGGCCAAGTTCATGAATCAAGGTTGCCCCTATAGCAGATAAGTCCTTCTTCCCAGGAATTACCAAAGGGTTTTGAAAGGGCACAAACAATAAAATGATTGGTTTGAGTGTAGGAGACGGCGGTATTTTTGTATAGCCATTGAGCCTTATGTCGCCTAAGAAAAGATCCCACATAAAAATCACGTGACAATCTGCCGTACTGGGACTCAGCCAGATTTGGTTGCATATCATGTCTACTACGCCGCCTTCGTCCCCTACGTCAAACGACATACCCAAGTCCTCGTCAAAATGGAGTGGCTGTAAAACGACATTTTGTTCATCCATTATAGAAGAACAGTACACATTTGCCTGACTGCCAATAATATAATTAGTAAATCCGAGCATTTCCGTTAATTCCTGGGCATCGATATTAACGGTACGCGTGCCTCCTGAGAACAGATCAGAGAGTTGGTGGAATTGAATTGGCAATCGTTTACACGCTAAAAACACGAGGTTGAGGTCAAATAGCTCGCTCAATGTGTTCGTATGTGGGTCATTTGCCGTGAAGCTCAACATAAGCTCGTCCGGACTAGCGGGCGTTGCCTGAAATGTAAACAGCGCCTCCGTTTCCGACAAAGACAACTGCTCAATGACCACTTCGTTTGGATCAAATCCATCTATGGTCAGTAACTGCTTCATCGGATTTTGCAACATAAAACCCGTGATTCCGTGATCCAAGGGCAGTTCGGAAATGTCGAAACCTTCCATAAGTGGCTGCTGAATAATAAGGGTAGTGATTGCCGTATCTGGATCGATGGCAATGGCGTGATAGGGAAGCACTTCGTTGAATGGTTCTGGCAATCGGTGCAAATACTCCTTGCCTCGGCCTTGCCAGGGCTTCTCTAAATCCAACGGCTGAATATAATCAATGTACCCCGCCTCCACCGATTGGCCTGTCAACAAGGCAATCATGGGATGGCCTTCTAAACCAGGCAAACGATTGCGGAAATAAAAAAACTTTTTGACGGATGCTTCATTCCCAGACCAGCCATCGATATTGAAAAACAGGTTCAGCCGTTGCGTGGTCGCAGAAGTCGACAAATCTACAGTGGTCGTACCCAAGATGGCTCCTCCCTGAACCAGCAAGGACACCTCAGGATAATTCATAAAAAGATCCCAATACGCCTCAATCCAATCCGGCGGCCCTACGTATTCTACTCCTTTTATATTACGATACAAATCCTGAAAAAATGGCTCATTCAGATATATTTCAATTTGCTTTTTGAGCGAGTCAATATTCAGCACAACATTCCTATACACCACCGTTTGCAATGTTGGCGCAAGCTCCGAATGAAACCATCGCCAGGTCACTTTCGATGCCCTCAAGGGTTCCAGAATGAGCATATCTGTATCGGCAATTGCATTCTCTAGCAGTGGAGAGCTACGCCCTTGGGGCAAAAAATGGAGATAGCCAGTAGTAAGCCCATACACGTCTTGGGCAGTCAGGTTGTCAATCGTAAATTTATATTCCGCGAAATTGCTGCCATTGAGCGAAACTACCGGAAGAGGGAAAGTCAAGCCCATCAAATCAAAATGGCTCTTGTAATGGGCAAAGGAGTCCTGATAATAATCGAAGAAACCCCACGCTGGTTCTACCAAGGGCATAACATCCAAGAAGATTCCCACTCCCGGAACGTCCGGGAGTAAATACGGGTAGGCAAGACTCCCGCATCCTTCGAGGTACTGAAAAGGAATCATATCGCTTTCGTTATGCAGGACTAATCACAAGTGACGATTCGGCTGTGGAGGTCAAACCACTCATAGATTTCGACTTGGCCGAATAAGTATAGGTCTGACCTTCTGACACGCTTGTATCCAGAAAATACCGCTCTGCTTCTCCGTCGAACAGAACGCCAGGCACCCAATCCGCCATTACATTCGATAAGCTACTCCCTTCCACGCTACGACCTATGAGCAGGTAATCGACACGAACACGGGCGAACCACACAAGCCTAATGGCTGGCCTTGGATTGGATGCCCCCGCCAGGTCGGCAGTCCATTCGTAAACAATTCCGCTATCATCCACATATACCCAACCGGAGTTGGCAACATCCCATTCGGGCGGCTCCGGTGGCGTCAGGTCGTAGGCTTGTCCAGTTTTGGACGTAGATGGTCTGGATTTCAGCCATTTCCCTTCATCGCTCAGCCCCACGGCCACCACGGCATACCAATAGGCTTGGCGCGCTATCACGCTGGTATCTACAAACCGGAACTGCCGCTTGGGCAAATGGCTATCCACTGGATAAGTAAACACATCCGTGTCATTGGCCTTGACCAATTCCATGCGCCGCCAATCATTGGCTTTTTGCGCATCCTGGGTGCGGTAAAGCAGGTAACCGGCAATGGAAGCACCAGGGCTCTTCGCCCATTGAATGATTAGCTTATTTTCTCCTCCCAAAATAGCCGTAATGACCGGTGCGGGCGGCGGCGTTGTTTGGGGAATTTCCACGGGTGGCGTAGCCAAACTCAGGGCGCTTGTCAGGCCGTTGGAATCGACCGACCGCAGGGCATAGAAAGTGCGGTTGTTGCTCTGACCATTCAAGGTATTGTCCAGGTACAGCAAGACATTGACCGGATCGGCTACGTAGTTGGCACCGTTCACTGGGTCAGGAATTTCGGTGATTCGATCCGCATAAACCAAGTCATTCTCATCGATGGGTCGCTCATTTATTTGCGTGAATGCGCCCGCATTGTCAGACAGGCTGGCCAGGATTTGCAGTTGTGCGGGAGTCAAGGAGGTGTAATGGGCGGCTACCAATTTGGGCTTCGGCTCGTGCGGAATCTGTTCTACCACTGCTACATCCGCGGGATCAAATCCAGCATACGCCGATCGGAGATCATTGTAAACGGATGATGGCCGCGTTAAACGAGCCTTATTATCTACCAAAAAGAGCGTTTCGTCTAGGGCGCGATAGACATAGTGTTTTACGCCCGTTCGGGTTTTGTTCCACCGCAAGGCAAAGGAAGATTTGCCGTGTACGTTCGCTGGGCTTGCTTTCAAGGCCAGAATGGCTTGCCCGGCTACTGGCGCAAAAGCGGCGGGCGCAGGCGGGGCATCGCGATAAATGGCCATAATAGTGGAGGCAGTCGAAACACTTCCCTCCCGATTGCCCACGTACGAATTCACACCGATTTGGCCGTACCTGACTTTAGTGGCGTCGGTGGCTTGTATGGCTGGATTCGGAAAAGCCGGATCTTCTATATAAACCGTATAGTCTTCCCGGTAAATAGGGTAAGCCGTGCTGTCGGGATTCTGCTTGGGTGTGAGATCTTTGGCTTGCTGCTGGAAAATACTGGTATCCAACCAAGTTTCTGGATTTTTATAGTCAATAAAATGCGCTTTCTCGGCAGTGACCGCGATGCCAAAACCTTTCCCTGGCTGCGGAGCAAAGGAAACGGCACCGTTTAATTTCAATACCCAAATGTTCGGTTGATTGCCGCTGGTGTTTTGCAAAACCAGAAACGTGTAGCTTCCCTGCGTGAGCCAGCACAACCGGAACGCATTTTCCGGAGCCCCTTCCGCCTGATTCAGCGTTGTTTGAAACCAATATGTTTCGATATCCTCCAGACTATTTTGTAGAATGGCGTATTTTTCGAGTTCTTCGGTCGTTAGGTTCAAGCTTGTCTTAGTAATTACCGCTTCCTGCACTCCACTCGTGAGAATGCCCGCGTAGGTATTCAGCCAGCCAGCTTTGAAATGACTGCGAAATCCTTCTACATCGGGAGCCTGAAGTTGTAAGTTTTCCGGCCATTCCCAGCGAACAACAATTGCACTGCGGCCATTTGAGCGAAGCCAATCTTTGTCTGCTTTAATGAGCGTTTTATCCGAAAAGGTATCCGAATGGGGATTGTACGTGCTGTAGTCAAGGTATTGCGCCCGCACCTTTTCTGGATGTGGTGGCCGCGGATAGGTCGGGACATACGTTTCAAACGAAGTAAACTCACTGCGCCGCCCAAATAAGTCTTGTCCCGCTACTTGATACTGGCATTGGTCTTCTCGTGCAATGGCTTCAGTATAATATTGTCGTTCTGATGGCCACCCGAGCGGAATGTCTCGTTGGCTACTCTGTAGCACAGAGGGAGAAACGAACAAGGGCGAATCGGCTGTCAACACTTCCACCGCTCCCCCATTTACCTGGCGCTGAAGATGGTATAAAACTGGTGCAATGGAAATCAATTCGGCATCTGGTTCTTCGTTCACCTCCCATCTCAAGCCTGCCAGGTAAGGCTTTTCCAAAATGTTTCCATCCTGATCGGTGACCGTGCCACCGGGCAGCAACGAGGCTTTCAGTCTAGTGGGAAGAGAAAGAGGCAACTGGTTGCTTTGCTTCAGGCCACAGCAGATATAATACTGTAAACCAACTGGATATGGCTCAAAATCATAATGAAGCCGACAGAGGATAACTGTAGAGCCATACAGCCTGATGCTATCGATCCTTTCGGCGCGGAGTCGCAACACGCCGCTTTCCAGGGTTAGCTCTTGCTTATCTACGGGCGTGGAATAAAAATTCTGGTACGCTTCTACCGTTATGCTGGAGACACCAGTAGCAAAATCAGGCATGAAGAGGAAGAGCTGCACTTCCGTTACAGGCTCAACGAATTGCAGCGCGCTGTATCCAAATGGCGATGAAATCGATAGCCCTACATCAGTTCTAAAATCAGAAAACGGATTGACTACCACCACCGGGCCGTCGGTTCCCACAAAAACAACCTCATCATCGAGCGGACTGATGGAAAAAAAAGCAAAATTGACTGCATAAGCCTCAAAAGTAAGCTCATAGTCCAGTCGGCGTTTGTTCCATTCCGGCCATTCGGCAGTCACCTTATAATCATAATAGGAATCATTGCCTACCTCTGTCTCCAAGAAGTATAAGCCAAGGATCTTCGCAAAAATGACGTCCAGGCTGCGCATCAGCAAGGAGTCGTACTTGGAAAACGCTAAATCCACTGTCTCTTCCGTCCCCTCGCTAGGAAAGAGCGTCCACCCAACCGGAACCAAGCTGCCTTCCAACTGCATCGTAAGCAGCATGGCCTTTAGCGCAATGAAATCTACTGCCGTAATGGGACTGTCTTCCACTGTACGGTAACCGAGTCGGCATAAAGCAATTGCCAGATCAGTGCCGATTAGGTGGGAATACATCTCATTAATATACTCTGTGCGTTTCTGATTAACGGGCAGGCCACACCCGCACAACGTATTGATCCTTCGCCAACCATCGCCCGGTACACAGATCCAAACGGCCAGCATCACCAGATGAATCTCCTCCCCTTTCAGCACAAGTCCGGTAGCTTCGGGTGCGTCGAAGGCAATATTTTTCAATCCAGTGGATGAATCCCAAACCGTGTGGGGATAGAAATCCCCTTCAACAGACTGCGCAATGAGTTGAAACCTGGTATGTTGGGTGAGGAAAAATTGTAACTCTATTCGATTAACCGGTGCGGAGAAGCGAATGTATAGCTCACCACTCAAGTGGATACTGATGATAGAAACGCCGCCAGGCAACGCAATGCTTTCGACCTGGATTGTATTGGCTTCCTGTCCATGGATGATAGCCGATGCCAGGCGGAAGGAAAAACTGGTATTTTGGTTGACCTGACTGGTAAAAGGCAGTTGAAGATTTCGGGGAGTCAGTTTGTCGAGCTGAAACTGATATCGGTTGTTGGTATCGCTTGCTCGCCGATAGAGCTTGAAACAGCTCGGAAAGCCCAGCTTATCCTGGAAAGCCCACCTCAGATGGATGCCTGCTTCCATGCCATCGGAGCCGGTAGTGCCGTGACCGATCATTTGTAGATGGTGATTCTTCATGACTTTTGACTAAGTGCTTCCTAGTTTTTCTATCCTAGCAAACCACCAAGGTCATAATGCCTAAGCTGCCTGCGTGGGTAAAGCAAAGCGGTCCATCAATTTCAATTCTGTCGGTCTTGTTACGGGTAGTTGTCAGCAGTACTTGTAAACGGTCTACTTCTGCCAGGATCTGGATAAGTACTTGCTTAAAAAGATAATAACCTTATTTAGATGTTAGTAGGTAAGTCTTATGAAATGTAATCATTTCTGATTTGAAAATAAAAAAATATTATTTCAACTCAATAGTTCGTGCTAAGCAGAACTAAAAATCAATAATTTACTATTCACTAAAGTGATGTTTATTTATAGCTGACTGCTAAATGAATGATCTGCGCTGAAGAATTGATTACTGGGGAAGGCGAAGAGGCGATTGTAGGGAAATAGGTAAAAACAAAACAGGCAAGACTCAAAGAGCCTTGCCTGTCTACCTTACACTTCATCAACAAACTAAAAACCAAAAATCTTTCGCGGCGAACCGCCAAAGTTGAGCTGTAGGAGAAGGATTCGAACCTCCACGGAGCGGTTAGTTAGCCTTAGTGGGCCGATTTGTTCCGAACTCTCCACCCCCGAGACAGGAGGGCACGTCTGCCAATTTCGTCATCCTACAAGTTAGCAATATGTCAATCATCTGCTCTCTATGTTGATACAAAGGTAATTTATGGGTTTTAATTTTACAACTTCCACACTAAAATAAATGATTATTTACAATTTCAACAATGAACGACTTCAAAATAGCGAAAGTAAGCCGTTTTACAAACCCTCTCTGTTCTTTCTTTTAAATTTTTTGCAATAAACAACCCATTTCTCTTAAAATACCCTTGCCCTTTCTAGCTTCTGCTGCCGAAATTCAATTAAATCAGACCATCTCTGTAGTAAAAACACCCAAGCAAAAGCGACCAATTAAAATTTTACTTTTTTTCTACTTGTTATTATCTCCAAAAGCGTTCAATATTGCTCTAAGCAATGAATACAGCCGGTACGATGGAACACTATGAAGCATCTTGTACTGCGTTTTCAGCTAATAACTAAATTTTTCTCTATGAAACGAAATTACGCGTGCGTTTACTTGACTGGACTATTTTTCTGTTTTTCGACCTTCGGTTCGGGTCAATCGAAGATCCAGCGGAAAAGATTAGTCGATCCGGCGGCTACTAAAGAGACCGTGGCGCTATTTTACAACCTGGAGAAGATAGCTGAGAAAAATATTCTATTTGGGCACCAACATGCCACTGAATACGGCCATGGCTGGTATGGCGACCCTAATCGTTCGGATGTAAAATCGGTCACTGGCTCGTATCCGGCAGTGATTGGACTGGATTTCGGCGACTTATCGGGGAAACCACCGCAGGTGATTGAAGAGAGTAAAAAATCGCTCCGAAAATTGATAGCCGACACGTATAACCGAGGTGGCATCTCTACAATAGCCTGGCATTTCAATAATCCGGTGACTGAAACGAGCTTTTACTGGAACGATTCGACTGCGGCTCCGGCGGTAAAACACATCATTCCCGGTGGATCGCATCACCAACAATATAAAGCCATTTTGCGTACGATTGGCGAGGTTACTAAGTCGACCAAAGGGAAAGATGGCAAAGTTGTGCCGATCATTTTCCGCCCTTATCACGAGTTAGACGGAGAATGGTTTTGGTGGGGAAAGCCTCATTGTACGCAACAAGAATTTGTATCACTCTGGCGTTTTACCGTTTCTTACCTGCGTGACAGTCTACAAGTACACAATATCCTCTATGCCTTCTCGCCCGATTGTACCTTCAAGACCGAAGCCGACTACCTGGAGCGCTATCCTGGCGATGCCTGGGTAGATATGGTAGGCGTAGATAACTATGCCGACTTTGGCCGGGGTGGACATTATGATTTGGAAGCTGGTATTCAAAAACTGAAGATCGTATCGGATTATGCTCAGAAGGCGGGCAAATTGGCGGCCTTTACTGAAACTGGGCTGGAATCTATTCCCGATACAACCTGGTGGAACAATACATTGCTGAAGGCCTTGAAAGCGAAGGCCATGAAATTCACCTATGTGATGGTTTGGCGAAACGACACCAACAGTCCTACACATTACTACGCCCCCTATCCAGGCCATACCAGCGTCCCCGACTTCATGAAGTTTTATCAAGACCCGTATACCTTATTCGAAGCTGATTTGCCCAAGCTTTACCAGATGAAATAAAGATTATTTCATTGCCATGTCCTGAACTTGGCAGTATTCAGTATTGGAAATGGGGCTGTTACCGCGCCAGTGATCTGGTGTGTGCGTAATCGTTGTGTGCGTGCGCCCTGTGAAGAGGTTGCTGCTGGGCAAAAGAAGCCGAAGACAGGATCAAAATGAGTCCTAAAATGCTGCCGTACGCTTGCCTCCATCGGCAAGAGATAACACAAGAGACGAAAAAATGCAGGCTTTCTGACATAGTTAGCAGATGTGCTAATATCTGCATATTAGCACATTTGCACAGCCATTGAATTATTCTCTTTCCAATTAGATTCCTTAATTTTAACCGCTCAATAAGCTCTTCTCTGTTGAAGTACTTGCGCAACATACGAGCATTAACTTCAGAACTCATCTACTCCTCATACTCATAAACTCATAAACTATTATGTGGGCAGGCATTGCAAAAGCTATCCTTCAAAATCGGGTTCTGTTGTTGGTAATCATTGCGGTAGGCACCGTTTTTATGGCTTATCAGGCCAGCCGTATCGAACTATCGTATGATCCGAAAAGTGTACTTCCCTCTGATGATTCGACACAGATGGCTTACCAGCGCTTTAAGGAGCGGTTTGGTCAGGATGGCAGCGTAATGGTGATTGGCTGGCAGGACACTGACCTGTATCAAATAGATAAATTCAATGGCTGGTATGACCTTACCAACGACATTAAAAAGATGTCTGGTATTCAGGATGTACTTTCTATGGCCAACCTTTACAACATTACCCGAAATGATAGCCTTTCGCGCTTCGACTTCAAACCCATTCTTAGCCAAAAGCCTTCTTCGCAACTTCAATTGGATAGCTTGAAGAATACGGTTATGTCTCTTCCTTTTTATGAAGGGTTAATATATGATTCTAAAAGCGGTACTACCCTGATGCTCATCACGTTTGACCAGAAAAAGCTAAACTCATCTAGTCGGATTACTATCGTGAATGAGATTAAGGAAAAGGCTGAGGTGTTTGCCCAAGCAAAAGGGGTAAACCTGCATTATTCGGGTATGCCCTTTATCCGCACAGAAGTCATGAAAAAGGTTTCTGGCGAAATGAAGCTATTCATGGGGCTAGCCATATTGGTGACTGGACTCATTCTATGGGCCTTTTTCCGCTCCGGAAGGGCGGTGTGGCTTTCGCTGGTGGTAGTGATTATTGGGGTGCTGTTTGCCTTAGGAACCATTTATCTGATGGGCTATAAAATCACCATCCTTACTGGACTGATTCCTCCCCTGCTCATTGTGATTGGAGTTCCCAACTGCATTTTCCTGCTCAATAAGTACCAAAGTGAGCTATTGGCACACGGCGATCAGCCAGTGGCGTTGCGTCAGATGATTGAAAAGATTGGTTTGTCTACTTTTCTGGCCAATATCACTACGGCTATTGGCTTCGGCGTATTCTACTTCACCAACAGCAGCCTGCTGATTGAATTTGGCTTGGTAGCAGCCATCAACGTGATGGTAACTTATGCCATGTGCCTGATATTGATTCCGATTGCACTGAGCTACTTGCCATTGCCCTCACTCCGCCACACCCAACACCTGGAAGGCAAACGTATTACGGGCGTGCTGGTCTGGGTAGATCACCTGGTACATAACCACCGCCACGCTATTTACCTCACCGTGGGATTGATGGTGGCACTTTCTGCCTGGGGAGCGACCAAAATTTTGGTGGTGGGCTATGTAGTAGATGATTTACCTAAAAAAGACCCCATTTATACTGATTTACGCTTCTTCGAAAAAAACTTCCATGGCGTGTTGCCATTCGAGATCTCGATAGATACCAAGCAAAAGGATGGCGTATTTGGAAACGGAGCCAAAACGTTGTATAAGATCAAAGCTTTGCAGAAAATGATGAGTGAATACCCGGAATTTTCCCGGCCATTGTCTGTTGTAGAAGCCCTTCGTTTCCTTTATCAATCCTACAAAGGAGGCCAGCCAAAATATTATATCCTGCCTGGTGGGATGGAGTTGAAAAAGCTATCTGACTATACGCAGACGCTGCAAGGGAAAGAAAATAAACTGCAAACATTCCTGGATAGTAGCCGGCAGGTGACGCGAGTGAGTTATCAAATGGCCGACGTGGGTTCCAGCCGCATCAAAGAGTTACAAGCAGAAATCCAGCCGCGCATCGATTCTATTTTTCCGCCGAATGAGTATGAAGTCAATCTGACAGGGCATAGCCTGGTATTTTTAAAAAGCAACGACTACTTGTTGGGTAACCTGTACGAAAGTCTGGTGATTGCTAT
Source organism: Bacteroidota bacterium (assembly GCA_040385915.1). Taxonomy (GTDB): domain Bacteria; phylum Bacteroidota; class Bacteroidia; order Cytophagales; family ES-bin-26; genus ES-bin-26. The sequence continues at coordinate 3,910 of JAZKGK010000145.1, read as the reverse complement.
TATTCTGATTGCATTGGTAGGCATGGTGCTTTTCCGGTCAATCCCGATCATTATTCTTTCCAAGTTACCTTGCCTCATTCCATTGCTTATTACTGCGGGCATGATGGGATTTTTCAATATTCACTTCAAGCCGTCTACTATCCTAATTTTCAGTATTGCTTTCGGCATTGCTTCTGATGGAACGGTGTATTTTTTAACCAAATACCGACAGGAGTTAAAAAACAAGAAACGCTCAGTTTCTGAAGCCATCTCCATCACCATTCGCGAAACGGGCATCAGCATGATTTACACCGCCATTATACTCTTCTGCGGATTCGGTATTTTCGCTGCTTCCAGCTTTGGGGGCACGGCGGCGTTGGGCATTTTGCTTTCTATTACGCTGCTGGTAGCTATGGCAACCAACCTGGTTTTACTGCCAGCTTTATTACTCTCTTTGGAGAAGAGACGAAAAGTAAAAGCTGTGCCGGTGGTTTAAGATGTCTTTGCTGGAAAAAATTATGTCATTTGCTTCATCATTGCGAACGCCAGTGAAGCAATGTGTTGAGGTTAAGTCTATTGCTGACTTTATTCCAACAGATTGCTTCACTGGCGTTCGCAATGACGACTATACTACTTTCTTACAACAATTCAATATCGCCAATCCTTTGACTTATCCTCGGCGACCAAACAATTTTCCTAAGATCGATCCTAGTCCGCCCGAGGAAGAACTGCTGCTGCCGCCAAAACCGCTATAGCCTTTTCCCCCCCTCAAGATGGAGAAGATAGAACCTAATCCGCCGCTTAAGCCACCGCCACCAGAGCCACCTCTATTGCCAAAAATATTGCCTAAGCCACCTGATAGTAAGGTTCCTAGCAAGCCACCGCCCACGACGCCGGCTGCTCTGCCTACGCCAGCACTACCGCCAAACATGCGACCGAGCAAAAGTGGTGCGGCAATTCCCAACATTCCTTTCAGCATTCCCGGCGAGATGCCTGCTTTTTGCAGCATATCCCCAATTCCGCTCGATTGTAAAAAACCAGGCTGAGTTACATCCTGCCCTGCTTGTTGTGCCTGTTGCGCTTTATCAGCCACCAAATTCAAGGTATTGTACTGCTTTTCTTCAATCCCCAAATTGGCCGCTACTTCCTTGATCCGGCTTTCTTCTTCTGGCGTATATTCTCCATCAGCTTTGGCAAAACTGATGATATCTGCTATCAAAGAAAAGCGAAGATCACTATCACGCAGTACATTCAGGTGCTGTAATAGTGTATCGTTGGAACTGTCATTTGCAGCAGTCAATACTTCTTGCTCTTGTTCATCAGTAAGGCCGGCAGTTTGGCCAAGGGCTTGCAAAAACTCAATTTCATCTTCGCTGGCTACACGGTCGGCCGTAGCAATGCTGGCAATGGCGCTTAAGTAAGCGACCTTTTCCCGATCAGAAAATTCGCTCAGTACTCGGTTTTCAGTTTGCATATTGGATTAAGTTTATAAATGAACATGTTGTCCTATAATAGGACTACATCCGTCTACGCAAAAAGAATAAACTTGTTAGGGAAGGGATTGTACTATGCACAACCCTGATGAACTCCGGAAGGATTGTAGGATAGGATAAGGGTGTAAAAATTTACGCTAGCATAGTTTTTAAAGTTACCAATGCACTAAAGCCGCTTCTTTCATAAACCCTAACTGGGCTGGGGAAGCGTAATTTTGAAGAGGCTTCCCTTTCCTTCCTGGCTCTCGACAGAGATACTTCCGCCATTCTTTTCGATAAATTCCCGGCAAAGAATCAGTCCCAGCCCAGTACCTTTCTCATTGGCCGTACCACGCGTGCTATGTTTGCTGCCCACTTCAAACAAGCTAGCCTGCACCTGCTGACTCATGCCTACGCCCGTATCTTCGACCAGCAATAGAACATCCTGCGCACTTAAACGAGCCGAGAGATGAACGCTGCCATGGGGAGGCGTAAATTTGATCGCATTAGACACCACGTTTCGGATAGCAGTTCGGATCATTTCCCGGTCGCCATAGACCTGCCAGTTCATGGACACATCATTGATGAGATTCAGGTGCTTTTTTTCTGCCAACGGCCTCAAAGCGGCCAATTCTTCCGACACCAAGCCCTGTAATTTTATTGGCGAAGGCTCGTAAGCCAACTGATTCATCTGAGATTTCCCCCATTGCAGCAAGCTCTCCAGGAGTTTATGATTGGCCGTAACCGTCTCGCTGACCATGCCTAGCATCTGATTCCTCTCTTGAGGGCTGAGTTGGTAGGCATCCGATTGCAGCATCTCGAGCAAGGCTCCGGCATTGCCCTGGTGTCCGCGCAAATCGTGGCTAAGAATGGAAAAAAAGCGATTTTTCTGCTCGTTGAGCTGGCGTTGCCACTGCTCGCTCTCCCGGCTATGGCCAATCTCCTTGCGCACAATAAGCCCAACCAACAGTGTAACCAACAAGCCCAATACCCCGGCAGCCAGGGTGGCTTTCGTCGCGACGTTCAATTTATCCTGGGCTATACTTTGGCGCGCCTGTAGCAGACGGACTTCGTCGGCGACGATGACCTGCTGGTCTCGCCGGATTTGGCTCATCAGTTGGCGGGATTTCTCATTCCATTGCCCTTGATTGATTCGGCCTTGGTAAGTGCCTTTTCTGAGAGCAATGCTTATATTGAGCATAGCCAGGCGCTGATTAATGCTCTGGTGAAACGCTACGATTCTGGCCTGCTCGCGCTGGTTGTCCGATGTAAGATCCTCTAACCGAAGAACCCATTGTTGAATCGAGTCCTGGCTTTGTGCATAATTTCTGATAAAACGCGCATCACCGGTCAAGGCATAGCCCCTAACGCCAGCCTCGCACTCATTGAGCTTGGAAAGGGTTTTTTCTGCTGTATTGATGACTTGGTGGGTATGATCCACCCAGATCAGGCTATGGCTGAGTTGGGTAGACCGAACGTATGAGAGCCAGATGAAGACGACCAATAGGCCAACGAAGGACCCTAAGGCTAAAATCAATTTAAAAAACAAGGATGATTTCTTTCGGAAAATCACCCGCAACAGTGGTGGCATCTTGAATAGAGGGTTAATAATCCCTGAACTCAATTTACCCACCACCCATCAGTATATTTTTATCATTATCAATAATACCCCACCCAGTTACTATTTCGGCCTGAATTGCTTGAATTACAGGCAAAAAACACCCCCATATGTCTTCACCGAAAGTCTCCTCCAGGTTCAACTGGATATTTTATTGAACGAACCTCCTACCATCGTTGCGAATCTATTCCTGTCCCATAAGGTTTGGCGAATAAAAAAGCTTGGAGTGATTACTGTCACTCCAAGCTTTTTTCACATATTCAGCTATGGAAGCTAGTCATAGCCAGCATCAGGCATTTTGTGCTTTTTGCTGGTTTAATTCTTCTAATTGCTGCTCGTAATACAGCATCCAATTTATACCAAACCTGTCGATAAGCCCGCCCATGGATCCCGAAAAAAAATTATGCAAGGGCTGTTGCACCTTTCCGCCACCAGCAGTGAGTGTAGCAAAATTGGTTTTCATTTCTTCCCCGCTATCGCATGTCAGACATAAAGTAACCATATTCCCGTAAATAGTTCCTTCCGCAGCTTGCATGTCGGATCCCATTAGCATAAAGCTTTCTCCGGTCAGGCTGGCGTGCAAAATTTGATTCCTTGCTTCAGCGGGCGTTTCGTTAGCCATAGGCGAATCTCCCATGGTCATCAAGTCTAGCTTTCCGCCCAAGCATTCCTGGTAGAAAGTCATGGCTTCCCGGCAGTTGCCGTTGAATGCCAAATACGCATTGATTTGTGCCATCTTGTTTTTTGTTTTGTTTGTGTGGATAGAATATATTTTCAAATATGCAACTATTAAAACACAATTGCAATCACAAAGATACATTCTATCCAATACAGCAACAGG
>JAZKGK010000144.1:0-5355 GCA_040385915.1 Bacteroidota bacterium | reverse complement strand
GAATCACCCAAATACCGAGTAATTAAGGCAATGCCAGGGCTAGCAGTAGGCGATGTGATAGAGCGAAAAAATAGCGATCACCTTTGGACGCAATCAGAACCGCCAGAAAGTCGGATATATCTTACTAAAAAGACAATTGAGTTAAACCCCGACTACTTCCAACTGATTGAAGAAGCCCGCTGGACTGATAGCGATATGAAAGATTACAGCTGGTGGGTATACGAACGCCTATCAGCTAATCCGTCAATGACAACCGGATTTCTGGAATGGACTGCTGACAGGTTGAAGACCAATCAACCCGAACACAAAAAGCCCTGGTCTGCTGCCGACGATTGGGAGAGGCCAGCAAGCTTAAGCGCAGCCAAAGACAGACCAGCCACTTTATGCCCAAAGTTCCCGCTTCACTAACCTTAGACTAACAGATTATGGAAAACACGCAACCAGAGTGGTATTATTCAAAAGTTGGCGATCACTTCAAGCAATGGACTTTTGAGCAATCAGTATTAATGCTCATTTACAATTACGAGCATTTGAAAAAGCTGCATGACATAGAAATCTCTTCTGTAGTTCGCTACGCACAGGAAGCCAGCGAATTAAGGCAGGAACTCTACCGATTAAAAATGCAGCAAACCGCTAATCCTGACACGATAGCGGCATTAAATCAGGCTTTAGGTGCGGACATTCCTAACCCTAACGAAAACTAGTCTCCCCACCCTAGCTATACGGTGGGCTGAGACTAGGCCGATGGAGCGTTTCTATCAAGGAACTCAATCAAGGCCATACGAATAACGCCAGCAATTGAAATGCCTTTAGATGTAGCAAAAGTAAATGCCCGATTGTAAAGATTTTCCTCAATTGACATAGGATACTTTACTGATTTGATTGGCTCTCTCTTAGCCATAATAGTAGTGGTGGTTTGCATAAGAAAGTTTAAAAGTAGAAAGTATAAATAAATATACAAAAATATAAACGAGAAACCCAACAATATAGTTGCATTACAGTATAAATACGTATACCTTAGTATAAAGAAGTATAAAAAGCAAACAGAATGAAGATCAACCGCAACAATTTTCCATCCCTACAAATGATTGCCAAGGGGCAGGTTGATAAGTCTTTCTTCCAAGTTCATCCTAAGCTGTTAGGCAACAGAAAACCGAGTTATGGGAAGATTGCTACCCAACTGAAAGACATCCTGGATGTTCGAGGCAAGAGGGTGATGTACTTTTCAAAGGCTGCTACTTCTGAGTCCATCAAGTGTATGATTGACAATTTTTGGCGGCTGGATCAGGTGAAAGCATCTATTGGGTTTGTGATTATCAGCGGGATTGAGGTATTCTATTTATATGCGCCCCCTTTTGAGGAAGAGAGAAGCTTTGATATGGTAATTATCCCCTTTTGCAGAAATACGCTGACTGGGTATGGGTCTTCCAAATTAAGCCTGAATGCTGATTCTTTCAGGAACTTAAAAAAGCCAGGACATGCAGACTTTAATCTATTCCAAGAGTTTAGTAAGGATTCTTGGTGCGTGCTTTCGGCTGATGAAGATGAAATGAACACGCTTAAATTTCTAATGACTAGCGTACTGTCTGCCCAGTTTTTTCTCCAATTCGCAGAGGTAAAAAACAAAGTTCTGGACAAGAAAAACCGCAAGTGGAAGGAAATGAATTGCTTCTACCAGAATGAAACGGATGTGCCCATTGAGGTCATTGATTCAGGCTATTACACTACAGTTATCCAGCCTAAGCCCTTCACTGTCCAGAAGTTCTACCGAAAGCAGCCAATAGGCAAAAGAGGCGAAGGAAAGTTCAAGCTAATCGAAATCAAGGAGTTCAAAAAGCAGGGATATACCCGAAAGGCTAAAAAGCTAAAACTTGAAGAGTCAGCTAATTATTAACCACCTATTACTATGAATTTTCCAGAAAAGCACCGGATAAAGTCAGGTTACCCAATGTTCGAGATTAGAACGCCCTTCCATAAAAAGCCACTTACCATCATTGCCACAAATGGGCTTGGATGGGATCACGTTTCTGTCAGCCTTCCTACTCGCTGTCCTAATTGGGAAGAAATGTGTATGGTGAAAGCCTTGTTTTGGAGCGATGAAGAAGCAGTAATGCAGCTACACCCGCCAAAGAGTGACCACGTAAATAATCACCCTTATTGCCTTCACCTTTTGAAGCCTCAACTCTTTCACATTCCCCTTCCTGATTCGCTAATGGTTGGTTTGAAAGGCTTAGAAATAAAGCTATGAAAGCCTATTGTAAAGAATGTAATGACTACACCATTGAGTTTGTCCTTACGCCTGACAAAGCCCATTTAGGGCAGCACCAATGTACCCAGTGTGGAGCAATTAAAGGATGGTTGCCCTATCCAGAACCAGATAAGCCAGAGAGTGAAAAGATAGGTGCCTAAATAGCTTCATCCGCAAGAGTAAAACTTTGTATGAAATACCCTTATCAGGATTTAATGAGAAATTTTTGGATTAGACACAACAGCGTTGCTTTTGGCCCTTCGGATATAGCACTCTATTCCTATTTAGTGAATAGCTGCGATTCTGGACGCTGGGAGAACCCTTTTACGCTCAAATCTGGAAAGATCACCGGAGACTTAGGTATTTCCGATGATACCATAAATGCCGTTAAACGCAAGCTTAAAAACACGGGGTTAATTGATTTTGAAACAAAAAAAGGGAGCAAATACACTACTTTCTTTCTGCCAAACTTGCCGAAAAAAACGGCAGGTTTTGAGGAGGCAATGCCCCAAACGCCTCAAACCTCCGACCAACCTCCGAGCAAGTTCCTTAGTGACTTACCGAAAAAATCGGGAAGTTTAGAAAGCACACCTATTATATATAAACAAATAGAACTACAAATACAAAGAAGCGTGTGTGCGTACTTCGGCTTCAATGAAATTAATCACAGCATTAACTATTTTCTTGCCTTGCGATTTGCTCACGTTTTGGATGGAAAAAACCAAAGCCAATATTTTCTAGAGCAATTTCCAGCCTATCAGCAGTTCAAAGCAATTTCAGGTGAAAAAACTTTCGCCTACAAAAACTTTCTCGGAACCCCTGAAAGTCTTTTTCAAGATGGTGGATGGATTGGCGAAAATTGGGTGAATAAGCTAGCACTTCTCAAAAAAGCTTCAGCCCAAAAAAACCAAGCGACCGCATCACACCTTGGAAATACAATGGCCAGGGCGACCAAACAAACCTATAACGACGACACGGACTAATGGCAAATCAATTTAGTGAATTCGGCAAACTACCACCCCAGGCAATTGAACTTGAAAGAGTTGTTTTAGGAGCCATTTTGATTGAAAGAGAGTGCATACACACGGTTTTAGGCATCCTGGCAGGAAGTGAGGTTTTCTACAAACCAGCCAATCAGGAAATTTATACAGCCATTCTTTCTCTTTTCAAAAAGGGCGATCCTATCGACATCAAAACGGTTGTCTTTGAATTACGAAGGGTAGGAAAACTAGAATTTTGCGGTGGTGCTTATGAAATCACCACCTTAACCGGAGAAGTAAACAGCGCGGCAAATGTCGAATATCATTGCCGATTACTGCAACAATTCTACGTAAAGCGTTGCATTATAGAATCTTGCGGAAGAGCCATTACTAGGGGCTACGATGATACTGTAGATATATTTCAGCTTATTGATGGTGTTCAAAAAGACCTCAACAAGCTAGTAAATGGCCTATCAATCAAGAAAGAACAAACCCTCGAAAGCTTATTACCCATTGTTTTTGATGAAATAGATGAAGCCTTTGGCAAGGGATCCATCACAGGCGTTCCCTCTGGCTTCAATACCGTTGACAAAATTACCGGAGGCTGGCAAAAGTCTGATTTGGTTATTATCGCTGGAAGGCCGGGGATGGGTAAAACCACGTTCGTGCTGAATGCTGCCAGAAACGCGGTAATTACTTTTGATCGTCCCGTTGTCTTCTTTTCTTTGGAAATGAACGACCGTCAATTAGTTAAGAAAATGGTTGCTACCGATTCATCCAGGTCAACCAGCGAGCTAACTAAAAGCAAATTCCAAAGCCGGGAAGAAATAGCCCAATTAAGAAACGAAACCATCACTTCGCTTTCTACTCCATACTTCATAATTGACGACACCCCAGGCATAAACCTCAATCAAATTAAGGCCAAATGTCATAAGTTGAAATCTGAAAAGAACATTCAGATGGTTGTGGTTGACTACCTGCAATTGATTCAAGGCGATACAGGCGGGAAAGCTGGTATCAGGGAGCAAGAAATATCAGCCATTTCCAGAGGCTTGAAGTTCCTGGCCAAAGAAATTGATGTGCCTGTCATTGCCTTGTCTCAACTAAGCCGGGCAGTTGAAACGCGTGGAGGTGACAAACGCCCTCAACTTTCAGACTTGCGTGAATCGGGTTCAATCGAACAAGATGCTGACATGGTAATCTTCCTTTACCGTCCTGAGTACTACAATGTCTTACAGGACGACAACGGCAACAGCCTGATTGATCGGGCAGAGGTTCTAATTGCCAAGCATAGAAATGGAAAAGTATGCACCGGAGAAGAGGCTCTTTTGCTTGGCTGTCAGATGAAATACAGCAAATTCTACGATCTGGAAGGCGAAGCGCTGGTAATTCCAATGAGTTCAAACGCTTCATTGCTTCGCCCAAGCACCCAATTTGATGACGATAAACCATTCTAACTCATCCCTCCTATACCCAATAACCCAGAATACGATATGAAAACTGAAAGCGAATACTACATTTTATCAGCCAAGCATACCCAAAAACGCGAACCGTACCTCACTTGGTGGGGTGCTGATTGCCGGGGCTATACCTGGTTTAAGTCCAGAATGGGCGTTTATTCCGAAGGTGAGGCCAAAGAAATTGCCACCAACCAGGATAATTATATGGTTCCTAAAATCCTTGTAGACAATTACTTCATCAAGGATATTTCAGAAGGAAGGGAAGGCTTTGCTATTCCAAACCTGCCAATTGTGCTTAAGGCTCTTGGTTTCAAAACGGTCAGAGCCAACCGATCAGGCGTGTTTATTCAGGCAATTTGATTTAACCCCTCCCCCAGGAGGTAGACCAAGACGAGATATGAAAACTGAATTCCTGAATCTGAAACAGAAAGCCTTTTTGATGGATAGAATGCAAGAAGGGGATATTGAAGCCATTGACCGCGCCATCAAGGAAATTGACCGCTTGGAACAGGTAATCAAGAATTACGAGTTACAGATTGAGCAGGTAGTGAACGCTTACCAAAGCAACTATTGCAAAAAGCCTGATTGATGACCGACCCACCCGAACGCTTCAGAGACTACCGCCCTACTCCTGAACAGGAAGCAGCCCACCAGCAGGTTATAGCCG
>JAZKGK010000143.1:0-2887 GCA_040385915.1 Bacteroidota bacterium | reverse complement strand
GAAGATTTTCATCGGTATTGGCAGAAGTTTAATGAGCAGAAATACGAATGGCCAAATACAAATAAACCGGATTCCCTTACAAAGGAATCCGGTTATCAAATGGCTAAAAGAAATTAGAACCGATAAGAAACCGTAGTCATAAACTGACGGGGAGGAATCGGGTTTACGCTGTAATTCTCATGCACATAATAGTTTAGCTCATTAGTAATGTTAGAGAGTTTACCCAATATTGCAATCTTCTTATAAGAATAACCCAGAGAAATGTCGAAGGTAGCAAAGCCACTCACCGGAATCTGGCGGTCATAACTCAGCGGCTGTCCGACCGGAACCGTATTGTTCCAACCGCCATTGCGATCGCCCGTGTAAAATCCGGAGAATCCGACTTTGAGACCAGGCAGGGTTGAGCCACTGCAAGTATAGAACACGGTGGCATTAGCAGTGTGTGTAGGAATGCTCACCAAACGCTCCCCCACGTAGTAGCTTCCTGGACCACCTGCCGTTTTGGTATAGCGCATATAAGTATAGCTATACCCGGCCAAAAAATTCAAACCTTTGGCAATTTTCCCGTTCAGATCCACCTCAAAGCCATCGCTGGTCGTCTGCCCGGAGAATTCCTTTATCGTGCTAATACTATTATTGTTTCCTTTCTGATCCAATCTGGCCATAATGGCCAGATCGCTGTTCACGATTTTGTAAAAGGTAACATTAGCAGAAAGCCGGCCTTTCAGGAAGTCGTTTTTTATTCCAATTTCATATTGGTCAACAAGGGAAGGCTTCAAGGGTTGCAGGTAGATGTCAGTACCCGTATTGATGGTGAAATTATTGGAATAGCTTCCGAATATCGACGTACTGGAAATGGGCTGATATACAATCCCTACCCTTGGGGAAAATGCCCGATCCACTTTTGTAGTAGCGGTTCGGCTATCCGATTCGGCATTGGTAAGGAGGTTGGTGGTTTTTCCCTGTGCCACCTCCTGGAATGACCAGCGCAATCCTAGCAGTACTTTTAATTTTGAAGATAGATTAATCAAGTCCTGGGCGTACATCCCAAAACGGTAGGTAGGAGTCTCAGTTAAAGTAGAGGCTGTGGTGCCTGGTTCATCGCTACGGAATGCATACAAGCCGGGATTCAGGATATTGAGGCTATCGTACAGCGAAGGTAGGGCTTTTGTGGCAAGCGGCATGTCGCTAGGCGTGTAACCATAGGTGTAGCTGGAATTTGTGTACCGTTCAGCATCCGACCCTACCAGCAATGTATGGCTAATCCGACCCGTTTTGACTGTTCCGGTTAGGTTCACTTGCCCTGTATAGTAATCTTCCGCAGTTTTAGACCGCGTCAGGCTCCGTTTCCAATCACCTTCCGCATCAGCTTGTATACGCTCCGTAGAGAAGTAATCCCGTTTGAATTGCTGGTAGGATGCAATAGCATTCACTTTCCAATCGGAATTAATCTGATGGTTAATGGTTGCTGAGGCAGTGGCTTGCTTTACTTTCTGATAGGCCCAAGGCGTATTGAAAAAGCTGGATCGGTCGATGGAGGTAGGAATTATGCTATTATTCAGAGAACCAATGCCGAAGTCAGGGGTGAAGTTGTTATCTAAATAATCGCCCTGAACCAGCAATTCTGTCTTGTTACTTATTTTATAAAGCAATGAAGGATTGACATATACACGATTGGACTCCACGCTCTTGCGGTAGCTTTTTGCATTTTCATACGTCCCTACTACGCGGAAGGCCAGATTTTTGGAGATGGGACCGTATACATCCACAATAGGTTTGTAGAAACTATAGCTCCCCACTCGCATGGAAACTTCTCCACCAAAGTTGAATTTGGGTTGCTTGGTCACCATATTGATTACTGCCCCGCCGCTTACGTTACCATACAACATGGCAGCGCTACCCTTCAGCACTTCTACCTTTTCCAGGGTGCTGGCTTCTGGTATAGCGCCCGTGTTCACCCGTGAACCGTTTCTAAATATATTATTGGCACCCAAGTTATAACCACGGGCAAAAAACGTTTCAGAAGTGGCTCCCCGCGTAGTTCCCAGCGATACACCGTTCACATTACGGATTACGTCGCTTAATTTAGAAGCCTGCTGATCCTCGATTACACCTCGACCGATGGTAGTAATGCTTTGAGGAAGATCCATTGGATCAATGCCTGATTTTCCAGCACTAACCGGTGTATTATTGACCGTTTTGTTGCCCTTGACCACCACTTCCGATAACTGTTGGGCACTTTCAGGTAGCACAAAATCAACCGTAGTTGTCTGACCTTTAATCACGGTTACTGCTTTTTCCTGCGTTTGGAGCCCTACGAAAGTACTCATCAAGGTATAGGCTCCTTCTTTCACGTTGTTTAGGGTATAAGAACCATCTTCCGCAGTCACTGATCCCTTGTTCGTTTCTTTCAAGCCAATATTGACAAAACCTGCCGATTTGCCATCGCTGGTCGTAATACGGCCCTTGATAGCACCATTTTGGGCATTTGCCGTAACAGTTGAAAAGAGAAGAATGAATAGACCTAGGCTAAAAAGTATGATTTGCTTGGGGGAATATAGGTTTGGCACAGCGATATATTTAAGTTGTGTTTATTTAGACTGATTTTAAATAATGGCAAAGTAAAGCACTATTTAGAATCATTACAAACAAAAACACAAAAAAGGTAAAATATTTCTGCTACGACTGAGGGATGGGTAATGGTCAATAATATTAAATCTTCGTTAATAAATTTACCTGAGAGTTTTGGAAAGGATTCAATTTTTAGCTTTGTGAAAATCCTAAAAGTACGGACACTAGGCATGGCGTCTCTAACTATCTACCTAAATCTTTGTCTTATGAAAAAAACATCACTACAATCCCTTGCTGCTTCAACAGTTTTGGCCTT
>JAZKGK010000142.1:0-11623 GCA_040385915.1 Bacteroidota bacterium | reverse complement strand
GATTCCCGCTCCTGGTACAAAAAAGCCTCTTTACGTAACGTAGAGGGGCTTTTTTATTGCGGTGTAAGGCTAGGAGTCAAGTTCGAGAAGGTAAAAGTGACAACGCATAAATGAAGTGTTAGTGATATCGCCTTCTTTTTTATAGGCTACAATGACAGCGATCTTATGGCAGTATGAGCAAAGTGTTAGGCTAATATTTCAAAAGCTACTGATAATATGGGTATTATTGTAAGCCAGTCATCAATAATAAAAAATTCAGTTGGTAATTAGTATCGACTTTATGCTTGAGTTTGGTTTTTCTAAGTTAAGAAAGGCAGCTTTATGGCGCTATCTAAAAAACAGCAGCTACTTATTTAGCTAGATATGTTGAACCTTCCGACATCGCTCATGTGTTATGGATACTCTTGGAAAGCTACCAAGAATCGATTTGGCTAAAACACCTATAAGCCTGGAGCGATAATTATTTATTTAGGCAAAGCCATGCCATCCATCCCGAAGTTAATTGTGTATCATGAAAAGAGATTTAAAAGAAGCTTGCAAGGAGTGCCCTTTTCGAAAAGAAGCCACACCAGGTCAGTTAGGAGGCGATTGGACAGCCCTGGAATTACATAAGCATGTGATGGGGGATGAGTATTTTCCCTGTCACCAAACAATGCAGGATAAGAGAGAAGAAGACTATTCCTTCTGTATTGGAGCCCTCCAGTATCGGAATAAGAATGGCCAGGCCTCGCGTGACCTAGTGCTGATGGGCGCCCAAAACCAGGTCAAATCCTTGGGGAATTCGGATATTCTTAGTGCAAAAGATTTTCTGGCAATCCACAAAAGTTAATTCATTTATCCCTTTAAGCGGTTAGGCTCTGTTAGATTAGATGTCGAGTGGCAGACCAGAAGACAATTCCGTAGAAGGAAGGCAGCTCATTAAAATGTAAAGTACTATGGAAAATGCAAAGTTTATTGCCAAAGCAGCGAAAGCCTTAGGAGATCGCCACCGTTTAATGATCATTCGGGAGATTACTAAGCAAGGCAGCCTCACTATTACGCAAGTCCTACAGCTATCCAACTTGGCTCAACCTTCCATTTCTCACCACGTCAAGCAGCTAACAGAATGCGAGCTAGTAGATGCCAATAAAACTGGAAGAACCGTCCACCTGACGCTTAACCGGGAGAAGATGGATGAGTTTACCGCTTGGTTTGGGGAGAAAGTTAGCTAAAAAAGCTTCCTTACATGCTTGCTTGACTCTTACAGAAAATGAACATTAGGAGTTCAAAAAAAAACCACCGCTAATGGTCGTGGTTTTTCTGTGCTCTTTATTCTACGGCGTAAATAATGCCGCGAAAGCGTTGGGGTGCCCCGCAGTAGCTAACTAAGTCCTCGCCTGTCAAGTATTTTCTCCGATATTGATCATCTTGATAGAATAGAGCAGCAGCTAAGGCAGTTGTAAATGAATCCCAGTATCTTGCTAGTTCATCTAGCGTTGACAAACAGCTACAAAGCCCCTGATATGACTAATATTGAATTCCGAATGTTTTTTGACGCATTGCCTGACACCGATACTGTGGTAAAAGGGAGTGATTCTCCCTCTAAAAGTGCTTTTGCAAAGGAGTGCGATGTACCACTAGCCGGGCTCAGAGATATTGCTACGGGCAAAAGGGCTTTGAGTGAAGCCATTGCTAACAAACTGTTGCCAGTGATGCAAAAATACGGGTTTCAAGGTGATAACGACTAAAAGAGGCTTGCTCCGATGCGGAGGATTGGTAGACTCGCTTGAATAATGGGAATCAACCTCTCACCTTATACTTCCCATAATCTTGAGGCCTTGTTGCGCAAATAGAAGTCGGCTAGTACGAGGGCAGCCATGGCTTCTACAATGGGTACGGCGCGGGGCACTACGCAGGGGTCGTGTCGACCTTTGCCCGTTACAGTAACGGTTTCGCCCTGCTCGTTCACGCTTTCTTGGTCTTGCATAATGGTAGCTACCGGTTTAAAAGCCACCCGAAAATAAATATCTTCTCCATTGGATATTCCTCCCTGTACCCCTCCAGAATAGTTGGTGCGCGTTCTGACACGCACATCGCCAGTCTGGCTGCCGTTGGCAAATGGTTCGGTATAAAAGGCATCGTTGTGCTCGGAGCCATACATTTCTACGCCTGCAAAGCCGCTGCCGTATTCAAAACCTTTTACGGCATTGATACCCATCATAGCTTTCGCTAGCTCGGCATGTAGCTTATCAAAAACCGGCTCACCCCAACCAGCGGGCGTACCTTTGATTACGCAGTTGACCACACCACCTACGGAATCGCCCTTTTTACGGGTATCATCAATGAAGGTAAACATCTTTTCTGCCATTTCCGGGTCAGGACAACGCACGGCATTGGTTTCGGTTTGCGTTAAGTCGAGTGCCTGATAGCTTTTCTCCAGTTTCAGCTTACCCACCTGCGACACATAGGCGTGAATAGAAATGTTCAGTGTTTGTAGCAAAAGCTTGGCAATAGCACCGGCTGCTACTCTAGCCAGGGTTTCGCGCGCTGAGCTACGGCCACCACCCCGGTAGTCGCGGGTGCCGTATTTATATTGGTAGGTATAGTCGGCATGCGAAGGGCGGAATTGCTGGGCAATATGGGCGTAATCCTTGCTGCGCTGGTCTTCGTTTAGCACCATTAGGGCAATGGGCGTGCCTTGGGTTTTCCCCTCAAATATGCCCGACAGCACTTGAAACGAATCTCCCTCCTTGCGTTGGGTCGTGATACGTGACTGGCCAGGTTTGCGCCGGTCTAATTCACTTTGAATAAATTCTTCATCAATGGTCAATCCGGCGGGACAACCGTCAACGATGACACCAACGGCCTTTCCGTGTGATTCGCCAAAGGTGGAAATTTTGAATATCTTACCGTAAGTGCTGCTCATTATATAATATATGGATTCGTAAACGAATAAGTCAAATGAAGCCGCAAGGTACGCAAAGAGTGGATCTTTTGCCCCTTCAGCCTACTTTTTCAAAATCAATCCGGCAGTGGCAATCAGCATGAGCAGGATGAGTATATTAGTGCCAGTACGCATCCAATCGGAGCGGCGACTAGAAATTAAAGTGTTGTCCTGGTTATTGATTGAGTTATAAAATGTACCTAGATCGGTAGAAGAGATGCCTTGATTTTTAAGACTTTCGCCCTTTACATCCATCACAATTTTAGACACCAAGGTATCGTAACGTGCGCGTACTGGATTGAAAAATATCCATTCAAAGTAATCCTTGAGCGGGTATTCACCGGGTTCCTTGGGAATAATCTGATAACTGAAGTTCTTTGTACCCGTCACCCGGCCATTGCTGCGCGAAATATCTTGTCGGATGTTGGGGGGATAGAAATCAAAATGGCCATCTCGGGGCATGTCGGGCATATCAATGGCGGAAATATTGCCTTCGCCCGCAATGCGGAAGTTATACCCTACACTTTCGCCCGTTGAAGGATCGCGCTTCTCAATTTCTTCGGCCAGCCGGAAATTACCTACGGCCACTTTGTCGCGCAAGGGATGTGGTGGCAGTTCTTTGGTAGTAACGGTAACGGTTTGAGAGTTGAACACCTTAAAGTCCTGGCGGCGATCCAATCCGAAAAAGCCCGGTTCTTTGGCTACTTTGTATTTAATCATTTTAAAGCCAACTGATGGAAAAACGATCGGCTTATTGTTAAGTGGGTAAAAGGCAGCCTGATATATCTTATATTCCGTGTATTCTTTCCCATTGATCGAAACCGGCAAAGGTTGAATTTCGTCTAGACCAAAATTTTCTTCCCAGCAGTTAGCAGGTTTGATTTTCTTCAAAATATCGATTAGCTGACTTCCAACTTGGTGAAAATTCATTTCGGCTCTGTTATCGTCGGCTACGTAAAAGGCCAGCGCAGCCGTAAATCCTTCGCCTACGTACACACTTTTCTTGTCGGTAGTAAGGGCAAAAAAGGCATTTTCACGCACTTCAACAAACTCCTTTTTCTCTTTATTTCCGAAAAATTCCTCGAATAGGTCATTTCCAAAAGGATCATTGGCATTGCTGTTGGTCGATTGACGGGCAGCAGTTACTGTCACTGTTCCGCCCTCTACGGATTTTATCTCCCCATTTACCTCCATATTGAAAGGCTTAATGCGATAAGTACCTTCCCGTTGCGCTACATAATTCTGAATAATGTTCTGAACAGTACTGACTTTGTTGTTGATAATGTTCGTAGAAGTAGAGGAAGATACGCCACGTTTGCTCAAACCCGGAATTTCGGGGAAACCCTTATAATTCTTAATATTGTCGTTCTTCACTGTAACCGTAATGGTATAAGGCTCATTGAGAGAAATAGTTTTCTTTCCTAACTCAATCTCAATTTCCTGCGCAAAGACAAAATTGAATGAAAATAGGCTTAATAGCGTAAAAAAGTACCTGTATTTAAGATTTATTATTTTCATATCAACAAACTAAATGTATGGTAAAACTAATTAAATCATTAAAACTACTATTTTTTCTTAAATTTTTTTTTGTCAAAATTACCTCTATATTTGTGCAACACATTAGCGGTTAAGTCCAAATCCTTATGTGTGTCAAGCCTTACAGTTCGTTTTTATAATTGTTAAACGTCTAAATCGTTAAACAGTATGCTTGAGTACATCAAAACAATCCTTCAAAAAGTTAGCTTCGATGGGAAGCTATTTGAAAAAGAGCTGAAGAAAGCCATTGCGCAATTGGTTGCTGACGAAATCAAAGCTTTGAAAGCCTGGTGCTACGAAAATTTTGGTAAAGAATATGACACCGTATTGAATAAATGTTTTGCTGGTGCATTGTAACCCTTTCAGGGGTTGTTGGATCTGCTTACAGGTAATTTTCTTAGCTAGCCTCTCAAAATCATTTTGAGAGGCTTTTTGATTAGGTAACCTACTCGATAAATCCAAAATATATTCAGCCTATATACGGAGCGTACTTCTGCTCAAGACTCAGTGTTTTAACCGATAAATAGATTCATTATTTACCATTACTTATCCTTGTAAGAATTGCACGGAGATAAACAGTCTGAATCTATCGCTCAAACAAGATTCTTTGCCCTTTTACTGTCTCATCTATTACTCCGGCTGCATAAGCCAAATGGCCTGAAACCAATGTATGTGTTACACAAGAGCGGAATCGTTTCCCTTCGAATGGCGACCAGCCACACTGGTATAATACGGTGTTTTTGTTTACTTCGGTTTCTTGTGCTAAGTCAAGTAATACCAAATCGGCCCAGTATCCTTCGCGTAGGTAACCTCGGTGCGCTATTTGGAAGCAGTCGGCCGGGGCGTGGCACATTTTCTCTACCATTTTTTCTAGAGATAGCTTTCCCTGGTGGTAAAATTCCAGCATGGTTAGCAGCGAGTGCTGTACCAATGGCACCCCTGACGGAGCATTCCAATAACCCGTTTGCTTCTCCTCCCAGGTATGCGGTGCGTGGTCTGTCGCTATTATGTCTAGTGTGTCGTCTAGTAAAGCGGCCAATAAAGCCTCCTGATGGCGTTTTTCCTTGATAGCTGGGTTGCACTTGATCTGTGTGCCCAAGGTAGCATAATCATCTTTATTGAACCATAGGTGATGCACGCAAACTTCTGCCGTAATGCGCTTCTCTTTCAGAGGAATTTGATTGGTAAATAGCGTAAGCTCGTCGGCGGTAGAGATATGTAAAATATGCAAGCGCGTGTCAAATTCTTTCGCTAGGCTCACCGCCAGGGAAGAAGAGATCAGACAAGCCTCTTCGTTTCGGATTTCGGGATGTATCCAGGCAGGCGCGTTATCGCCGTAACGCTGACGATACAGGGCGGCATTGGCGCGGATGGTGGCTTCGTCTTCGCAGTGTGTAGCTACCAGCATGGGGCTATTGCGGAAAATCTGTCGCAGTGTTTCATCCTTGTCTACCAGCATATTACCGGTAGAAGAACCCATAAATACTTTGATACCACAGACCGTTTTCGGATCAGTCTTCAATACTTCCGCCAAGTTGTCGTTGGAAGCACCCATAAAGAAAGAGTAATTGGCTAGCGAAGTCCGGCTAGCAATCTGGTATTTATCTTCCAGCAGGGCTTGCGTAAGCGCATTGGGCACGGTGTTGGGCATTTCCATGAAAGTAGTCGTGCCACCAACCACGGCAGCCCGTGCTTCGGACTGAATGGTAGCTTTGTGGGTTAGGCCAGGCTCCCGAAAATGCACCTGATCGTCAATTACACCAGGAATAAGGTATTTGCCTTTTGCATCAATATGTACATCTGCTCCCAGATGAGCCAAATTATTATCTATCCGCTCAATTCGCCCGTTTTTTACTAGTACATCCGCGTCCCGTTGCTGGCCTTCATTGACCAATCGGGCATTGAGAATAAGTATCGTTTGATTAGCCACTTTGTTAAGTTTAAAGTTTAAAGTGAAAAGTTGAGAGTAAAAGGTTTAAAGAGCTCGAACTTTAAACTTTTTACTCTCAACTTTTACTTAATCTATTCTTCCTGATATACGGCCTGTAAAACGGTTTGACCAACGGCTTTCAGGGTTTTGCGATCGATTATGCTTAGGTTATCGCGGTGCGTGTGCCAGGTTTTACTGAAGTAATTAGGGCCAGCCAGGTTGTATTCAATGATATCGATCGTAGGGATTTTGGCAACCTGATTCACAAATATGTGATCATCCACGATGCCTCCTGTTTCCATAGGTATAAAGTAATTTCCGTACCCCAGCCGACCAGCCAGGTTCCAAATGTTATTCACCACACTAGTGGCTGATTCCAGGGAAGAGCCTTCGCGGGCAAAGCGGGCATCAGCTGCCCCGACCATATCTAGCAGGATGCCATAATAGGCTGAATAGCCAGGTTTGTGCTTATTCGCTGCCCAATATTGGGAGCCCAGGCAGTAAGATGTCTTGGAATTATCTTCACTTTGATGGCCTTCGGGAGCACCGTAATCCTCGCTGTCGAACAGGATAATGTCGATGCCTACTTTCGGCTTCAGGGAATCGGACTGGATAGTCCGGGCAATTTCCAGCAATATGCCTACGCCACTGCCGCCGTCGTTAGCGCCATCGATGGGTTCGTTTTTGCGGCTGGTATCCTGGTCGGCAAAGGGACGGGTATCCCAGTGGGCAGCGAGTAATATCCGCTTGGGTGCCGCTGGGTTAATAGAGGCGATAATGTTGCGCGACTGTAGTTTCGTTCCGTCAAAGGCTGTAGCGACGAATGATTGTACCGTTACTTCTGCGCCATACTGCTTCAATTGGGTAATCAGGTAGTCGCCGCACTTAACGTGAGCGGGGGTATTTGGCACACGCGGCCCAAACTTCACCTGTTTTTCTACGAATGTATACGCGGAATCGCTGTTGAAAACCGCGGCTTTTGCTAGCGGTTGCTCCACGACATTGTCTACTTGATCTGGTTTCTTGGCATCGTCGCAGGCGGAAAAGCAGCAAAGGAAAGTGAGTAAGGAGATAGGCAGGTAATGCCAGTGCCGTTGTGTCATTTTAGAAAAAAGAAAATTTGGGTAGCAAGCCAATCGTCGGTTAAGCTCCCTTTTGCGTGTATTTAATTTAAATAGTTTTCTCTCTGTTACTCTTCGTAATAAGCCCAATCTACGCCGGTTTTCATATCCTTGATTACCAGCCCCTGGGCTTTGAAATAGGTTCGGATGCGGTCTACTTTGTCGTATTCCTTGGCCGTTTTGGCATCCTGGTAAACATCGAGTAAGGAGTCGATCAGACCGGTTGGGTCAGTCGTTTTTTCTTCCTGCAAACCCAGAATATCTTCAGTAAAAGTAATAAACGTGCTTTTGAGCCGATGGAATGTTTCCTCGCCTAAGGAAGCCGTTTTCAATTGTCCGGTTTGAATGGAGTTAATTTTACGAAGCAGGTTAAACAGGTTAGCAATGACCACCGCCGTATTGATGTCGTCGTCCATGGCCTGGCCGCAAGCATCGCACATAGTATTGACTTCCTTCTGGTTCTTTTCGTCGATGGCTACTGTTGCATCGGCCTGATAGCTGAGGGATTTCAGGAAGCGCAAGCCATTCATCAGCCGTTTGTAGCCTTTCTGGGCAGATTGTAACGCTTCATTCGTAAAGTCAAGTGTGCTGCGGTAATGGGCTTGCAACATAAAAAAACGCACCGTCATCTGACTGTAAGCCTGAGAAAGCAAAGGATGCTGACCAGTAAACAGTTCGGCAGGTAGAAACGAATTGTCTTTTGATTTCGCCATTTTCTCCCCATTCACAGTAAGCATGTTGGTATGCAGCCAATACTTGACTGGCGATACGCCATTGACGCCGACCGCTTGGGCAATTTCGCATTCGTGGTGCGGGAATTTCAAGTCCATACCGCCACCGTGAATGTCGAACTGGTCGCCCAGGTATTTGGTACTCATGGAAGTACATTCGATATGCCAGCCCGGAAAACCGATGCCCCAGGGAGAAGGCCAGCGCATAATGTGTTCAGCAGAAGCATTTTTCCATAAAGCAAAATCCAGTGGATTGCGTTTCTCCGATTGTCCGTCCAGTTCGCGGGTTTCGTTGAGCAGATCTTCAATGATCCGACCAGAGAGCTGGCCGTAATGATGGTGCTTATTGTATTGAAGCACATCGAAGTACACCGAGCCGCCCGATTCGTATGCCAGACCTTTGTCAATCAGTATTTTGATGCTTTCGATCTGCTCCGAAATGTGTCCGGTTGCCGAAGGTTCGATGTTGGGTGGCAGGAAATTGAGTTGCCGTAACACGTCGTGAAAATCGTTGCTGTAGCGTTGCACAATCTCCATCGGCTCCAGGCGTTCGATACGGGCTTTTTTCGCAATTTTATCTTCGCCCTCGTCCGCATCGTTTTCCAAATGCCCTACATCGGTAATGTTTCGCACATAGCGAACGGTATAGCCCAGGTGCAACAAGTAGCGATACAGCACATCGAAGGAGAGAAACGTGCGTACATTGCCCAGATGGACGTAGTTATAGACCGTGGGGCCACATACGTACATACCAACAAAAGGCGGATTCAAGGGTTCGAAAAGTTCTTTCTGCTTGCTTAGGGTGTTATAAAGGCGAAGGTTGTGTTGCATAGGAAATGTCGAATTCGAATGGGCAATGTAACGGGTAAGGATGAATAAGGAGTTGTATTTAAACCACTAAAGTAGTCGTAATTAAACTACTTTTTAAGCTGGGGACAAAGGTAATAATAATCGTCAGAATCCTAGAGGCAACCCTAAAGTAGGGGTAAGGCTCGCCCTTACGCTGTTCAGCTTTTAAAGAAAAATGGCTAATCTCTATTCTCAAAACCTAAATCATCTATCTTTGAACCTTGTTTCCACTCATTTGTGACCAATGAAAATTGTAGAAGTCGGTGAAAATCCCCGTTGGAAGAAAGAGTTTTTGTTACTCCCCATTAAGCTTTACCAACATGAAAAAAACTGGATTCGTCCGCTTGACAACGATATAACTTCGGTTTTTGACCCTCAGAAGAATAAATATTTCCAGCACGGCGAGTGTAGTCGTTGGATTTTACAAGATGCCAATGGCCTGACTATTGGCCGAGTAGCTGCTTTTATTGATCACAATACCGCTTTTACCCACGATCAGCCCACGGGCGGCATGGGTTTTTTTGAATGCACTGACAACCAGCCAGCCGCTTTCCTGCTATTTGATACCTGCAAAGTTTGGTTGAAGCAGAAAGGAATGGAGGCCATGGACGGCCCTGTCAACTTTGGCGAGCGCGACAATTGGTGGGGTTTGCTGGTGGGTGGTTTTGAATACGAACCTAACTACTGCATGCCCTATACGCTTCCTTATTACGTTCCTTTCTTTGAAAATTACGGCTTTAAGGACTATTTCAAACAATATACTTATGGACGACCAGCCAAAGGATTAGGCGTAGCCGATTCGGTACATCAACGTGCTGAAAGGGTATACCAAAATCCGGCGTATGAGTTTCGCCACCTGGACAAAAAGCACCTGCATAAATATGCGGCGGATTTCCGGACTATTTATAACAAGGCTTGGGTAAGGCACGCAGGCGTAAAGGAAATGTCGGAGGAACAGGCCACCAGCATTATTAATAAGCTGAAACCTATCATGGATCCGGATATTATCTGGTTTGCCTATTACGAAAATGAGCCAGTGGCCTTCTTCATCGTCTTGCCCGAATTTAACCAGATTGTAAAACACCTGAACGGGAAATTGGATCTGATTGGCAAGCTGAAGTTTTTGTGGTACAAATACCGGGGAACAGTGAATAAGGTATTTGGCGTCGTATTTGGCGTAGTGCCCGAACACCAGGGAAAAGGGGTGGAAAGTGCCATTACGTTGGCCTACACCACTATTGGCTGGAAAGAAACCTTTCCCTATGAAGAGTTCGAGATGAATTGGATTGGTGATTTTAACCCAGCGATGATGCGCTTTGTAACCCAAGTAGGGGGCACCATCAAGAAAACCCACATCACTTATCGGCAGCTATTTGATGAAACCAAAGAATTCAAACGGGCACGTGGGAATAAGTAGATCGTGCGCCGACGCGATATTAATGTGCTGGTGGGTGGATCGGTGCGATACAGAGGCAAACGAGGGCAAGGGCAAACTTTACCCCTACTAAAATTAATCTATTGAACTTTTAACTCTAAACTTTTAACCCTAAACTCTAAACTATCATGAGCCTGTTGGTAATAGGATCGGTCGCGTTCGACGCCCTGGAAACACCTTTCGGAAAAACGGATAAAATTATTGGTGGCTCGGCCACTTACATTACGCTGTCAGCGTCCTATTTCACCAAAAAAGTGAACCTGGTGGCAGTAGTGGGCGACGATTTTCTGAAATCGGACATTGATATGCTGCAAAAACACGGCATCAATACCCAAGGGCTACAAATTAAAGAGGGTGAAAAGTCCTTCTTCTGGTCAGGCCGTTACCATAACGACATGAACACCCGCGATACGTTGGCTACTGAATTGAACGTGTTGGCCGATTTCGACCCCATCATCCCCGAAGCTTACCAAGATTGCGAGTTTCTAATGCTGGGCAATGCGACGCCTTCTGTTCAACGTACTGTTATTGAGCGACTACGGAACCGGCCCAAGTTAATTGTGTTGGACACCATGAACCTGTGGATGAGCATTGCCTTGGACGATCTGAAGCAAACGCTGAAACTGGTAGATGTGCTGACCATCAACGATGAGGAAGCCCGTCAGTTGTCTAATGAATATTCGTTGGTAAAAGCCGCCAAGAAAATCCTGCAAATGGGCCCGAAAGTGCTCATTATCAAAAAAGGAGAGCACGGCGCTTTATTGTTCAACAAAGATCAGATATTCTTCGCCCCCGCGCTGCCGCTAGAAGAAGTGTTCGATCCAACGGGTGCAGGTGATACCTTCGCTGGTGGATTTATTGGCTACCTGGCCAGTACCAACGACATATCGTTCGAAAATATGAAGCGGGCTTTGATTTACGGTTCGGCTATGGCTTCGTTTTGCGTAGAGAAGTTTGGTACTGAGCGCATCGTCAATCTTGCTCCTGATGAGTTAGAAAACCGCGTGCAAGAATTTATCGACCTCATTCAGTTCGAGATTACTGTAAGCTAGTGCAAGTGGATTGAGATTCTAGGCACATTCAGCTCCTTAGCGTAGG
>JAZKGK010000141.1:20109-21961 GCA_040385915.1 Bacteroidota bacterium | reverse complement strand
CCGAAACGGCATTTATTAAGTATTAGTAGTTAAATTGTTAATTGTTAATTGTTAAAGGCTATTATGGGCAAACAAGCCAGCTTTGGTAGCCAGGTATTGGTAATGGCGATAGTCGTTTTCCAGGTTTAGCTCCTCCTTACTTAGCTCGGTGGAGTCAGCTAGGAAGCATTTCACCCAACCTTTCTCAATCAGGGAATGCAATGCCTCTTTCAACGCCTTTTCGTCCATGGGTAATGCCTTCAACAGTTGTTCAAAAGGAATCACAAAATATAATTCATCCAAAATATCAAACTCTAAATCGCTCACAGGTTTTAGGTTGGAAGGTTACAGGCTATAAATTTTCTTTATCATTCTGGTTTTTGTCCTTGCTTACGCGACTATTTTTAATAAATTTTTGAAGTGATCCGCTCATCCACATATTCTCACATCCACAGCTCCTCCCATCATTTCATTTTCCTTCCTTTCCACTCAAAGCCCTTTTTTTGAACTACCAAGCCAAAAAAAGTGACGTAGAATGGGTATACTAACTGTACTAGCGGAATGAGCATAATCCGGCGGATTGCTTGCGGCGATGGTTGCAAATAAGCCAAAAACAAAGCTAAAGGTAGAGACTCTACTCCGAACTTAACTAATACTTGTAAGATAAATACCCAGAAAGGATAAACGCCAGCTAATGTGAGGCTTCCGGCCAAGAGCAGGCAGCCATTACTGAGGAAAATGAATACGGCTAGTAAGCTCACTTTCCAGTCCTGGTACGCTTTCCACTTGCTTGCCCAGCGCTTACGCTGTTGATAAAGAGCACCTAAAGAAACTTGGGCGCGGGTACGTACCACAGAAGCCGGGTTTTTGATAAAGAAAAGCTGATGGGGATATTTTTGGGCAATTTTATGCATCAAGAGCTCATCGTCGCCAGAGGCCAGGTGATCGATACCCGCAAAGCCGTCCACTGCCACAAAAGCGGCTTTTGAGTAAGCTAGGTTGGCTCCATTGCACATCGTAGGGAAGTTCCATTGCAAGGCGCAGGCGCCAGAACCCGTCAGGCTGGCAAATTCGATCGTTTGCATTTTTTCCAATAAAGTGTTCTCCTGTTCAAAAGTTACTGCGCCGCTAATCAGTTTGGCTTGCCGAGATTGATACGCTTCCTCAATGAGTGCCAGCCAGTTAGCATGGACCCGGCAATCGCCATCCGTGGTGACAATCAATTCCCCTTGGGCTAGGCTAATCGCTTGAGTAATGCCTTTTTTCTTGGGTGAAAGGGTAGAAGCATCGGTTGGTAAATGGAAAATAGTCAGTGGGTAGGCTGCCTTAGGAATATATTTTTCTACCAAGGCAAACGTATCGTCGGTAGAGCTGTCGTCGGCAATAATTACTTCAAACTTGTTCGCTGGATAGGTTTGCCGGTTCAGGTCTTCCAGCAGATGTACGATGTTCTCCGCTTCATTTCTCACGACCACAATAACGGAAAGAAAGGTAGCAGCCTTGCTTCCAGAAGCTTGAAACGGTTTCAGGCGTAACCAAGTCACCACAAGTGCTAGATTAAATGCCCCATACAAGACAAGAATAAACCAAATGAGTAGAGGTGCAGATGTGCTGATAGGCTAATGGGTTGATATTGCTGTGAAAATGATAAACTATTGGTCTATTCAAAGCTAAATAGCTGACAATCAAATTACTTTTTGCCTAATTTTTAAACGCCATACCAGCGCTGAACCGCTGAGGGCTGGCAGTAAGATGTTGAGTAACCAAAGGCTGAGCGTGGCAGCCAGCACCGCAGATAGGCTTGCATGGTAGAACTCAAAAATATACAAGGCTGAAAATTCCCTTACACCCAAGTCGCTCAGAAAGTGGAAAG
>JAZKGK010000141.1:0-20099 GCA_040385915.1 Bacteroidota bacterium | reverse complement strand
CAGGCACTACCGACTTAGCCAGATATACTAGACCAATGCCAGTCAGTAAGTCGGGGAGGGGCAAACGGACGCCAAAAATCCAGAGTAAGAGCAAGAATTGGGAGGAAAATACCACATAGCGCAACAAGGCTAATCCCAACACCTGAAAAACTTCGGAGGACTTATATAAAGTGAGTACCTGGAAGTAGGAAGATGAGAATTGAAGCCAACGAATCTTTTCCAAGGAAGAGATAAATGCCCGGTGGGGTACCACCCGGTCGATAGCCACGTAGATGCCCGCCCCCAGGAAGATAAGCCAAGTTGCCAGCACGGTATAGAAAAGCGTGGTTTGTGGCGGAGTTTGGGTTAGGCAGAAATACATAAGTGCAACGCCCCCAGCCATCAGCGTGATGTACAATTGCGCTACCCGACCTAACATGACAGCACCAATGGCTTCCATCCGGTTCCGGTTTTCCAGCATCCAGATACGGGCGGCATAATCGCCCACGGTATTGGGCGTAACAAATCCCAGCGATAAACCTGCCAGTACCCCTTTAAAAGCCTCTTTCCAACTGATTGGCTCTACCTTGCTCGCCAATAACCGCCATTTTTGCGCCTCCAGAGACCAGTTAATCAGCCCCAATAGTAAGAGCAGCGGCAAAAAAAGGCCTTGCTCCTTAACCAATAACCATTGTTGGTATAATGTTGTCAGGCTGGCTTCTTTTTGATGAAGTATAAAGCCTATATAACTCAGCATCAATCCCAATACCAGCAGCCGGACGATCAAAAGCAAGCTTTCCAGCCGTAGCGGTATACTTCTTAGCAGAGGTTGCATAGACATACGCTGAGAAAGGCGGTTTTCTTTATTGTGGAGGCTTGAATGCGAAATGCCGCCCATTCATTAACTTGCACAGTCATGGAAATCGAGAAGAAAAGAGAAAACATAGTGGAATCGCCCCCTGAAAGAATTATTCTGGGTGTTGATCCCGGCACCCGCATTATGGGCTACGGGTTGATTGCCATCCAGAAAAAGGAAATGAAATTAATTCAGTACGGAGTTATCCATTTGAGCAAATATAGTAACCACGAAATTAAGCTGAAGAAAATTTTTGAACGAATTACCCAAATTATTGATGAATACCTTCCCGACGAAATGGCTTTAGAAGCACCTTTTTATGGCAAGAACGTGCAATCGATGCTGAAACTGGGGCGTGCACAAGGCGTGGCTATGGCAGCAGCCTTGGCGCGGGAAATACCAATTGTAGAATATGAGCCTAAAAAAGTAAAGCTTTCGGTGACCGGAAACGGCAATTCTTCCAAAGAGCAGGTTGCGCACATGCTCCGTATTCTCCTCAAGTTTGAGCAAGCCCCCGAAGAACTGCTCGATGCCACCGATGCCATAGCAGTGGCGGTTTGCCACATGAACCAGGCCAATGCCCCCAAAAGCAGCGGCAAAAGCTGGGCTTCTTTTATTACCGAAAACCCCGATCGAGTGAAGTAGGAAATCGAATATTGGTTAACGGTTCATTCGTAGGGGCAACCCTTGCGGTTGCCCTTGAACGTCAGGATTACCTTTCGTGATT
Source organism: Bacteroidota bacterium (assembly GCA_040385915.1). Taxonomy (GTDB): domain Bacteria; phylum Bacteroidota; class Bacteroidia; order Cytophagales; family ES-bin-26; genus ES-bin-26. Next base: position 18,537 of record JAZKGK010000141.1, on the reverse strand, counting down.
TTCACTTTTAGAAAAAGCGGTTCTTCTTTACCATACCCTGAGGGGCGTATAGCAAGGAAGAACCGTTTTTGTTGCCTACCTATGTCTGTAAAAGGATTCCCTAATTAATGGCTCTCTTTAAGATGTAAACTTTCGGAAAACGGAAATAGCGTTGTGTCCGCCGAAGCCGAAAGTATTGCACATAGCTACGTCTACCGAACGCTGTACAGCTTTCCCTAAGGTGAGATTAGCTTTGCTGGTTATTTCCGGGTCAACATTGACCGTGTTTATCGTAGGAGGAATGATGCTGTGGTGAATCGCTAAAATACTAGCAATGGCTTCAATAGCGCCGGCTGCTCCCAGCAAGTGCCCGGTCATAGACTTGGTGGCACTAATATTCATCCGACTGATATTATCACCAAATACCCGCTCTACGGCTTTCATTTCGCTTACATCTCCCAGCGGAGTGGAGGTCGCGTGAACATTAAGGTAATCTACTTGTTCTGGCTGAAGCTCAGCATCTTCCAGTGCCCGTTTCATGGCCAGGAATGCGCCAAGACCTTCAGGGTGAGTAGCGGTCATATGGTAGGCATCAGCAGCCAATCCGCCACCGACCAGTTCGGCGTAAATGCGGGCACCTCTGGCTTGGGCGTGTTCTAGCTCTTCCAACACCAATGCACCAGCACCTTCGCCTAACACAAAACCATCCCGGTCAACATCGAAGGGACGACAGGCCGTTTCCGGCGTAGCATTGTTCTCTGACAAAGCTTTCAGTGCATTGAATCCACCAATGCCAGATTCAATAACCACTGCTTCAGAACCTCCCGAAATAATTAATTTTGACTTACCCAGCCGAATGAAATTGAAAGCATCAATAAGGGCGTTGGTAGAAGAGGCGCATGCCGAAACGGTTACGTAATTGGCTCCCCGGAAACCGTATTTCATCGAAATGAGCCCTGAACTGATATCACCGATGAGTTTGGGTATAAAGAAAGGATTAAAGCGTGGAGTGCCGTTGCCTTTGGCATAGTTGATCATCTCTTCCTGGAAAGTCAACATCCCGCCTATGCCCGATGACCAAATTACTCCCACATCATCCAGGTCAATTTTGCTCAAATCTAATCCCGCATCGACGATAGCTTCTTCTGCTGTCACCATGGCATATTGACTAAACGCATCCATTTTGCGGGCTTCTTTCCGATCGAAATAGTTTAGGGGATCGTAGTTTTTCAGTTCGCAGGCGAATTGAGTTTTGAAAAGGGTAGGGTCAAAGTGGGTAATTCGGCTAGCGCCACTTACTCCGTTTATTAAGCCTTCCCAATAAGCGGGTACCGAATTTCCAATGGGCGTTAGTGCCCCCAAACCTGTTACGACAACTCTTTTTAATTGCATTGAAATAAAGAAAGATTAAGTAATGAGTAATGAGTTTTTATTTAATAGTTAATGCTTAGTTCGACAAATCGGCTTTCACTTGGTCGATTACTGTGTGAAAATGCGTGTTGTCGGTAATTCGGGCCATTTGTAAGGCTCCTGCCAGGCTCGTAGTAATTAAGGTGGCTTTGCTTCGGGCATCGCCTTTGAAAGTAAAGTTATTGCTGGATCTGCCCGATTCCAGCAGTTGGGTAAGCCAATCCAAAATTTCGTTTACCATCAATTTTACTTCTTCTTGCATGCCCGATGGTAAGGTGAAATAAGCTGCACCCAATGATCCCATGAGGCATACTTTGTGGTTGTCTGATAGATTTTTTCGGTAAATATCAAGGAAAATATCGAATTGCTGCCACGGATAGAGGTGAAGGCTAGAAGCCTCCTGCGTTATTTGAGCAAAATTGCTTCTAGCTCTTCGGATAATATCGATGCCCAGGCTTTCTTTGGTTGGATAATGGTAATGCACTGCCGCATTTTTAATACCCAGCAACGAAGATATGTGGTGGTAACTGAAAGCATTGAATCCTTTGTCTTGTAACAGATCCGCAGCAATGTCCAGTATCTTGTTTTTGGTGTCGGTTTGCATACCTTTTCTCTAACGAGCTCAAACGTACTTACTAGTTAGTAAGTATGCAAATGCTATAAGCGAAAATATTTTTAGCCGAGAGAAATTTGGCGCTAGCGTAATTTCTTTCTGAAGAGTGATTCATAGCTAAATAGAATTATAGAGAGAATATTTAGAATTTTGTGTATTTTGGGGTTTTTACAACCCATGTGAATAAAGAAAGAGCTGGAAAAGCTCGCTCTTTCTGTTTTATTCGCAGATAAACCATATTCTATGAGTGTACATAATACAACGGGAGCATCGGTAGGTAACGATCAAATGAAGCGCGAGCTCGGTTTACTTGATGCAACTTTGCTGGTGGTAGGTTCTATGATCGGTTCAGGTATTTTTATCGTTAGCGCCGACATTGGGCGGCAGGTCGGTTCACCAGGTTATTTATTGCTCGTATGGCTGGTTTCCGGCCTTCTTACTATGGTAGGAGCGCTTAGTTATGGAGAATTAGCTGGAATGATGCCTAAGGCTGGCGGCCAGTATGTGTATTTGCGGGAGGCGTATAATCCGCTGACGGGTTTCCTGTATGGATGGGCATTTTTCCTGGTCATTCAGACAGGCACCATTGCCGCAGTGGCCATTGCTTTTGCCAAATATACTGCCGTGTTGCTGCCCTGGTTTAGTCCCCAAAATATTCTGATACACGTGGGTAATTTCGGCATTTCTTCCAACCAACTCCTGGCGATGACTACCATTATCTTGTTGACCTTCTTGAATATTCAGGGAGTGAAAACGGGCAAATATGTACAGTTGATTTTTACAGTGACCAAAATTGCCGCCCTTGTGGGGCTGATTATTTTAGGCATATTCGTTGGCCGCAATGCTACGGCAATGCAAGCCAATTTTTCGGACATGTGGACTGCTGTTTCTACCCAAATGTCCAATGGACAAATCATCTCTACAGAAAACCTTTCGGGAATGGGTTTGCTCATTGCTATTGGTTTGGCTATGGTTGGTTCGCTCTTTTCCAGCGACGCCTGGAATAATGTCACTTTCACAGCGGGAGAAATTAAAGACCCCAAGCGTAATCTGCCCTTAAGTTTGTTCCTGGGTACACTGATTGTTACTTTGATCTATATCCTAGCCAATGTTGCGTATCTGATGGTGCTGCCGCTCAAAGGCGATCCGGCTGGTGCGGATGTATTGAGTCGGGGTATTCAGTTTGCTTCTGAAGAACGGGTAGCTACCGCTGCGGCTCATTTGATTTTTGGTGATCCAGCCGTAGCCATTATGGCCGTATTTATCATGATTTCCACTTTTGGCTGCAACAACGGGTTAATTATGGCGGGTGCCCGCGTGTATTATGCTATGGCCAAAGATCGGTTATTCTTCAAAAAAGCGGGTGAATTAAATAAGCAATCGGTGCCTGGGTTTGCGCTGGTGATTCAGTGCGTTTGGACGTGTTTATTGTGTCTGTCTGGTACCTATGGCGTCCTGCTCGATTATGTCATCTTTGTTGCCTTGTTGTTTTATATTACTACCGTTGGGGCAGTATTTGTATTACGCAAAAAAGCTCCGCAAGCGGAGCGTCCTTACAAAGCCTTTGGTTATCCTTTCATTCCTGCCCTGTATATCATTGTGGCCTTGGCCGTGAGTATAGACTTGCTCATCTTCAAATCGTCTACCAGTTGGGCAGGTGTGTTTATCGTAGCTTCGGGTGTGCCAGTGTATTTCCTGATGAAAAGGTCAAATGCCCAATCACAATCTTAATGCTTACTGTACAACCAGTTTAGTCCGGTGAACGCCATCTGCGGTACTGATGATAGCGTAGTATATATCGGGTTGTAATATATGCTGAATTTGTATTTCATTCAAGCCCGATTTAAGCTCCGTTTGCAATACTGGCAATCCTACTTTGTTATACAAAACAACCTGGTTGCCCGTATTATCAGATTTGATGAATATAAATAAAGGCTGCCCTTTTAATGGGTTAGGATACATTTGGTAGCTATCAGTAGGATTGCTTTTTACACTTATAATTTTGAAATATTCTGCTGAGCCATCCAGATCAACCGATTTCAGGCGGTAATACCGAAACCCAGCGAAATATTCTCCATCAGTAAATGAATAGTCTTTCTGGCTGATGCTGTTACCGTTGCCTTTTACTCGACCCACTTCCTGGAATGTCTTGGCATCGTTTGATCTTTCAATAATGAAGTAGTCGAAATTTACTTCCTGCGCCGTTGCCCAGGTAAGCAACGTGCGGTTGCTCTCCCAACGGGCTGAAAAACTCAGCAGGCGGATAGGCAGTGGCGCTACTCCTGCATTCGTACTTAGGCTAAATGGATTAACCGCAGGAATGGTAGTAGGATCACCAGCAGCACCACCATAATAAATTTTCCCAGGTATGGTAACAATCGAAGCGCCCCAATTATTGGTAAAAGTGCCGGTCCAGTTAAGCCAGCCTGTGCCATTGATGGTTGAGTAGTTGGTTATGTTACCAGCCACCTTCAGGGTGCTGGTGCTATTGCTGGTGCCTATGCTAGAAGTAGATCCGCCGGTGTTAGTGAACGATTTTGCCACGTTTGTATTTCCATCCATAACAAATGTGCTCCCGCCATTTACGGTCATATTGCCGCTAACATTGGTCGTTCCCGCGGTCATCGTGTATTTACTTCCACCATTCACAGTCAAATCGCCGCTTACGCTGGTAATGCCACCCGCCATAGTATACGTCCCTCCCGAAGTAACCGACATATCTTTGCCAACCGTAACCGAACCCGGATTAGCCGTACTCATTTTTCCGGAGCTGTTTATGTTAAGGTCTTTTGTGGTTTGAAAGGTGCCTGTGTTGGTAAATACGGTGTTTACGGTAGTGATGCCAGTTACTGAAATGGCTCCTGAACTTGTAATGGTTGTGCCTCCTCCGTCTACAGTCAAATCTCCCGTATTGAGTGTTCCAGTATTCTTTAATGAGCTATTGGCAGCGGTGATTTTAGTCGTGCCATCTACGGTCATGGTGCCAGCTTGAATATCCAGGTGCCCTCCGCTACCAGAGGCAATTACGTTTCCCTTGGCTGTAATGCTGCCGGTATTCAATATAACTTTCGAACCATTATCGATGGTGAAAAGGCTAAGCTGGTTGTCCAATAAAAGGCTGCCTCCGAGTACATTAAGGGTAGAAGTATTAGTTAAGGTCAAACTCCCCTTTGTTCCACCCGTACCCATAGAAAGCGTTAGGCTACCAATACTGTTTATGGTTAAATAATGGGTATTGGCTATTGTCAAATCGCCCGCATAAGTAATGGCGTGGTTAATAATGATATCGTCGTTAGCAGTGGGGGCTACTCCACCAATCCAGACCGTTGGGTCAGTCCACAATCCGTTTTTGAAACTGGTGATTATAGCAGCCCGACTGCTATTTATTTGGATGAAGCAACAAATTAAACCAAAGAGTAGACGAGCTTTCATACGCTTAAAAATAATAGTTTGTAGACAGTGTAATAAGGATGAAGAAACTAATTACCAGAACCTGTAACAAGGATTTTATTTATTGTTACTGAAAGCTATTTTATTATTATAATACTGTTTTGTCTTTATTCTTTTAGCCGTGGGAAAGTAAATGCGAATGGGGCTTTTTTTTAACTTTTATTTGTTTTTATTCGCTTGGGAAGGAATTTTATTACACAGTACCTTATATGCGTTGTCGTATGGTATTGTTGTGTGAGTGATGAATGATGTTGTTATAATCCTAAAAATTAGATAAGATCAACAGGGAGTTTAGTTATTAACAGCCATTGCAATAGGCCAGGCAGGGTATTCTCACAATTTCTAACCTTACATAGGTTATTCAGGAGAAAAGTGAAAATTGTGCTGATGAGCATAGCCATTGAGGTCGTCTGAAAGTAAATAATTCAGCAGCCTTTTGCTTAATCAGGCATCAGTTCATTCGACTAAATGACGCATATGTCAGGCAAATGCGTAGGTGAAAATGAACGTGAATATAAAACTACAGGAGTGGGGTTTTGATGAGGAGAGCGTAGATAACTATTTGATTTTCCAATTTAACCGATAGCCTAAACCTTTGACTGTACTTATATAACCCTCTCCCATTTTTCCTCTCAGTTTATGAATGTGTACATCCACAGTGCGAGCCAGCACATATACATCAGATCCCCATACTTCTTGAATCAACTCTTCACGGTTGAAGATTTGATTGGGATGTTGGGTCAGAAAAAATAGTAATTCAAATTCCTTTTGAGCCACTGGAACTAGTTGCACACCTTTAAACATCTTTTGGGTTGCCTTATCGAGGGTGAAATTGCCTAAGACAATTTTTTGGGCATCTCCAAAGTTATTATCTCTTCGATTTAGCATAGAACGAATTCGACTCACAAGGGCACGGGCGCGAATAGGTGTAGCCAAATAGCCGTCGGCTCCCAAATCAAAAGCTTCTATTTCAGCATGTTCCGTAGGATGAACTGCCAGATATACCAACAGCGTCTGAGTGAGCATTGGATGTTCTTTTATTTGCTGCCCCAATTCCAGCGCCTCCGTATAGAGCATTGGCATCTCCAGCAGCACCAGATCAGGAAGCCATGCTAATGCCTTATTAATTACTTGATCATTTACGGTAAGGTTGTCAATCAAGTAATCATCTGGGCGGCGCTCCGCACTCACCAGCTCTCGTTGCAATAACTCAATCGTATCCGGGTTTGAGTCTACCAAAAGTATCTTGTAAGGCTGCTTTGGATGCATAAACAGAGTTTGGTGAAGTATAGCTTTGGGCTGTTTCTTGTATCAAAAACCCCTCAGCTACATAACTTAGGTGTAAACTTAAGTTAATATTTGGGTAATTTTAGAAATTGTTTGAATGCTTTATTTGGGCATTTTTAACAAAAGTATTCGGTTTTTGCCATGAAATACAAGCATAACTTAACACGAATTTAATATTGTATTAGTTTTGATAAAGATAAAATAATTCTGGAATAATATTTAGTCAATACAACGCACTTAACTTTGTAAAACAAACAATCATAAGTAGTTGATTATGAGATTTTTTTATTCTAATTCCACTTTTTTGTGTAAGACGGCTACTGTTGGATTGTTACTATTATGTTTCCTTCCAACCTTTGGTCAAGCTCCTAGAACCCTTAATGTAAATAATGTTTTTTGGTCGGAAGTAAACCTCAGTGGTAAAATCAAGGGCAAATTTGGCTATCAATTAGATTATCAATTTCGCACCCAGGGAGAGTCTGATAAGGTACGCGATCAAGTAATGAGCAAGGAAAAGGGTATGGTTGAAGGTGCCCACGGCAAGTATAATATCGTTGCGTTTCCTGGCCAACAGGTTATCCGTCCGTGGATTTCCTATAAGTTAAATGATAAAATCAAGGTTTCTATATCACCTTTCGGTTGGTGGCGCACCTGGACTCCAACCAGTGATAGTAGCCTTAACTTTCAGCCTGAATTCAGGTCAACCCTCCAATTGGCTTTGACGCAACCTTTGGGAAGAGTAACTATCACCCAGCGGTATCGGTATGAGTTCAGATTCTTAGGTAAGGAATTGCCTACCAATGGCTCAGCTGGCGACGATTATTATTCCGGTATGACAGACCCGGGCAGTCGAAGGGGGCGTTTTAGATATATGGTTAGGGCAATTATTCCCCTCAATCATCAGAAAATGGAACCTAAAACTTATTATATTCATACCTATAATGAAATATTAATTAGTATTGGACATAATGTTAAGCCAGAGCGGATATTGGATCAAAATCGTGCTTTTCTGGGCTTGGGCTATAAATTTTCTCCTGCGTTACGAGTAGAGTTAGGCTATTTAAACCAGTATATTCCCAAAGGAGCAACTTCGGACATGAATAATGCAGTACAGCTACTTTTTGTAGTCGATGATGTTAATTCTTTCTTCAAAAGGAAAAACCAATAATGAGTTGATGAGTTGATGAGTTGATGGTATATTTTAAAAGTAAAAAGCCTTCCGTAATTTGATTACGGAAGGCTTTTTAAGTTAGAACTATAGACTCAGTGATTAAGATGAAAGCTGACAGCTTTCTTAAATCACCACATTCACGATCTTTTTTGGTACGACGATCACCTTTTTGGGCTGTTTTCCTTCCAGCCACTTTTGCACGTGTTCAGAGGCCAATACCGACTTTTCGATTTCCGCAGGGGTAGTATCGAGCGAGAACGTGATTTTAGCCCGTACTTTTCCATTGACCGAAATAGGGTATTCAAATATGCTTTCGACCAAATATTCGGGCTTGAATACTGGATAGGTAGCATAGGTAATGCTGTCTTTATTCCCCAGCAACTGCCATAATTCTTCAGCCATGTGCGGTGCATAGGGTGACAATAATATCACTATTTCTTGCAGAATGGCGCGTTTGTGGCACTTCAAGGTTGTCAATTCATTTACACAAATCATAAATGTGCTGACCGTGGTATTGAAAGCGTGTCGTTCAATGTCTTCCTCCACTTTATGAATAGTCCGGTGCAGCACTTTCCATTCTTCGGATGTGGGCGCTTCGTCCGATACCGCTAAGTTGCCCGCTTCATCATGGAATAACCGCCAAAGCTTGCGCAGAAATTTGAACGAGCCATCGATGCCGTTGGTATTCCAGGGCTTGAACTGCTCCAAAGGCCCCAGGAACATCTCATACAGGCGCAAGGTATCGGCTCCAAATCGCTCAATGATGTCATCAGGATTAACGACATTGTACTTTGACTTGGACATTTTTTCTACTTCATGACCGCAGAGGTATTTACCGTCCTCCAGAATAAACTCAGCGTCTTCAAAATCCGTCCGCCAATTTTTGAAAGCGTTCAAATTCAGGACATCATTATCGACGATATTGACGTCTACATGCAGCGCAGTGGTTTCGTATTGTTCCCGTAAATGATAAGAAACAAACTGATTCGTACCGTTGACCCGATAAACCAGATTCGACCGTCCCTGAATCATTCCTTGGTTTATGAGTTTCTTAAAAGGCTCTTTTTCAGGAACTGAGCCTAAGTCATACAAAAATTGGTTCCAGAAGCGGGAGTAGAGCAAGTGGCCCGTAGCGTGCTCAGAACCACCGATATACAAATCCACGTCTTTCCAATAGTCGATGGCTTCTTTGGAGGCAAAGGTGGTGTCGTTTTGCGCGTCCATGTAGCGGTACCAATACCAGCTAGAACCAGCCCAACCTGGCATCGTGCTCAGTTCATACGGGTACTTGCCTTTGTATTTCCAACCTTCGGCACGGCCTAGGGGCGGCTCGCCCGTTTCGGTGGGTAAGTACTTATCAATTTCTGGCAATACCAGGGGCAAATCGCTTTCATCGATCAGATAGGGAATGCCGTCTTTGAAGTACACCGGCACGGGTTCGCCCCAATACCGCTGGCGACTAAATACGGCATCGCGCATCCGGTAGTTGATTTTGGCCGTTCCTACACCCAATTCTTCCGCCCGTTCAACGGCTTTTTGAATGGCCACTTTCCAATCTAATCCATCAAGAAAGCCAGAATTTATTAGCTGACCGTACTTCACATCGCAAGGATTTTCCAGCGTTTCCGTTCCAGCGATCACGTAAATTATCGGCAAGTTGAAGTGATTGGCAAATCGGAAATCGCGCTCGTCAGAAGAAGGAACGCCCATCACAACCCCGGTGCCATAGCCAGCCAATACGTAATCGGCAATCCAGAGCTGTACTTTCTCGCCCGAAAGCGGGTTAATGACGTAACTGCCCGTAAATACTCCAGAGACCGTTTTTACATCGCTCATCCGGTCGCGCTCCGAGCGGTTTTTGGCCGTACTTATGTATTCCTCTACAGCAGCTTTCTGCTCGGGAGAAGTCAATTGTGGAATCAATTCGTGCTCTGGCGCAATAGAAAGGTAGGTAACGCCAAAGATGGTATCTATCCGGGTCGTGAAAACAGTTAAGGTGATGTCTTCGTGTGCTACAGGATTGCCTGTCACTTTGAAGTCGAGTTCTGCCCCCAACGATTTGCCAATCCAGTTGCGCTGCATCTCTTTCAAAGGCTCGCTCCAGTCAACAGTTTCCAGTCCTTGTAAAAGGCGTTCAGCGTAAGCGGTAATGCGCATCATCCACTGAGTCATCTTTTTACGCTCCACCGGATATCCGCCGCGTTCCGATACCCCATCTTTTACTTCGTCGTTGGCCAGCACCGTTCCCAAGGCTGGGCACCAGTTTACGGTAGCTTCAGCCAAGTAGGTAAGGCGGAATTTTAACAAGACTTCCTGCTGCTCGCGCTCATTCATCTGTTTCCAGTCTTCGTTAGAGAAGGCTGGCGTGTCTTCGTCACAAACGGCAAATACTCGGGGGCCGTCGCCCTGGCGGTTACCCGAATGCTCAAATTGGGCAATTAAGGCCGTAATGGGTTCAGCTTTGTCCGTCTCTTTATTATACCAGGAATTGAATAGCTGCATAAAAATCCATTGCGTCCACTTATAAAAGCTCGGATCGGAGGTACGGACTTCCTTGCTCCAGTCAAAGGAAAAGCCGATGTTTTTTAGTTGCTCCTTATAACGGGTTATGTTTTCTTCGGTCGTAATGGCTGGGTGCTGTCCCGTCTGGATGGCATATTGTTCAGCTGGAAGGCCAAAGGAATCGAAGCCTGCCGGATGTAGCACATTAAACCCTTTGAGCCGCTTATAGCGTGCTACAATGTCAGAAGCAATATAGCCTAGGGGGTGCCCTACGTGTAGGCCAGCGCCAGAAGGGTAGGGGAACATATCCAGGGCGTAGTACTTTGGTTTGCTGGGATTTACTTCCGCTTTAAACGTCTGTTGATCTTCCCAGTACTGTTGCCACTTTTTTTCAATTTTACTGAATTCGTAATCAGCCATTGATGTGATTGATGTGTGAGTAATTATGTGATTCGGCCAGTGGGCGATAGGGTCCGACCCCTCGGTGCAACGGCAGGCACCCCCCTAAAACTTGGCTTTCATTCACAAGGTTTAAACCTGCCCGATTTTGGGTGGACAAAGGTAGTAATTTTGATCGGGTGGCGCTCCATTAAATATCTCTTTTGAGATAAATTGAATACAAATGAAAATTGAATCCTTATTTTTGCCTATGCCTTTTGTCAATGAACATTGAACAAATGGCGTATGTAGGAATTTTACTCAGATACTTCATGAAAATACGGGTAGGACAAGGATATGATGTGCATCAATTGGTCGAAGGCCTTCCTTTTTGGCTGGGCGGAATTCAGGTACCTCATTCCCATGGCGCTTTGGGTCATTCAGATGCGGATGTGCTCATTCACGTCATTTGCGATGCTTTGCTGGGAGCCGCCAACCTGCGCGATATTGGCTATCATTTTTCGGACAAAGACCCGCAATACAAGGGTATAGATAGTAAAATTCTGCTTAGTCAGGTGATGGAATTGGTGAGGAAAGAGGGATATGAGGTCAGCAATATTGATGCGACCGTTTGTCTGCAAATTCCCAAGGTTAATCCGCATATTCCAGCCATGAAAACAGTGCTATCCAACGTTATGGGGCTGGCAGAGAAGGACATTTCAATCAAAGCCACCACCACTGAACATTTAGGCTTTGTTGGTCGTTTGGAAGGTGTATCGGCCTATTGCGTAGCACTCATTACAAAAGAATAATGAGAACTTCATTTTATTTATATTTCCGGTTTTAACAAAGCCTGAATATTTAATCAACACCTACTTACCTATCAAATGTCATCATTACTGGATTTTATTGGCAAAACGCCGCTTGTTGAATTAAAAAATATTGTCAACAAACCAAAAGTCAGGCTGTTAGCGAAATTGGAAGGGAATAATCCCGGAGGAAGTGTGAAAGATCGTGCGGCCTATTTTATGATCAAAGGGGCACTTGAACGCGGGGAATTAAAGCCAGGGATGAAGCTCATTGAGGCCACTAGTGGTAATACCGGTATTGCCCTGGCGATGATTGCCCGATTGTTTGGCGTAGAGATAGAACTGGTGATGCCCGAAAATTCCACCCAGGAAAGAATACTGACGATGGAAGCATTTGGTGCCAAAGTTATCCTGACTTCCGAAAAAGGCTCTATGGAAGAAGCCATTGATTATGCGCAGGCACAAGTCAATAAAGGCGGGTATTTAATGTTAAATCAATTTGCCAATCCAGATAACTATTGGGCTCATTATCATACCACTGGCCCGGAAATATGGAATGATACTGCTGGTGCTGTTACCCATTTTGTCTCTTCTATGGGGACTACGGGTACAATCATGGGCGTGTCGCGGTTTTTGAAAGAAAAAAATACCCAGGTTCAAATTGTAGGTACGCAGCCAACCGACGGTTCGCATATACCCGGCATCCGCCGTTGGCCTGAAGCTTATTTGCCCAAGATTTTTGAAAAAGAACGGGTAGATAAAATCATCGATGTTTCGGAAGCAGAAGCCACGTTGATGACCAGAAGACTGGCCAAAGAGGAGGGCATTTTTGCCGGTATGAGTAGCGGAGGGTCGGTAATAGCCAGTTTGAAGTTAATGGAAGAGCTGGAAGAAGGAGTAGTGGTTTGCATCATCTGTGATCGTGGAGACCGCTACTTGTCTTCCAGTCTGTTTAGCTATTAAGTTTTCTAATTCAGGCTGAATCGTTAGCAATGGATGGTATGAAGGGTGATGCTTTTTTATAAAAGTTTCAGTTTGTAGTAAGCCTAAAAAACAAGATTACTCATGAGTTTTAAAACTGTATTTGATTCCTATAGTTGGGAAGAAACCAAGCAGAGCATCTATGCCAAAACTGAGGCAGATGTGTTGATTGCCCTGAATAAGCCTAAGCGTGACCTGGATGATTTTAAGGCGTTGATTTCTCCAGCGGCGATGCCTTATCTGGAGCAAATGGCGCAACTCAGTCACCAGCTTTCTCAAAAACGGTTTGGTAAGACCTTGCAAATGTATGTGCCTCTGTACTTGTCCAACGAGTGCCAAAACATTTGTACCTATTGCGGCTTTAGCTTTGACAATAAAATCAGAAGAAAAACACTGACAGACCAGGAAATTTTGCAGGAGGTAGCCGTAATCAAAGCCTGGGGTTTCGATCATGTGTTGTTGGTTACTGGCGAGGCCAATCAAACCGTTGGCGTGGAGTACTTAAAGCACGCGATAAAACTCATTCGCTCGCAATTTTCTCATATCTCTTTGGAAGTGCAGCCGCTGGATATGCCTGAATATGAGGAGCTAATTGCCGAAGGTGTAAATACTGTCTTAGTGTATCAGGAAACGTATCATCAGGAAGATTATAAAAAACACCATCCTAAGGGAAAAAAATCAAACTTCTATTACCGCTTGGAAACACCCGACCGATTGGGGCAAGCGGGTATTCATAAAATAGGGCTGGGCGTGCTGATTGGCCTGGAAGACTGGCGTACCGACAGTTTCTTTAACGCCCTGCATTTGGATTATCTGGAAAAAACGTATTGGCAGACGAAATACAGCATCTCATTTCCTCGTCTCCGTCCGGCAGAGGGCACATTGGAGCCCAAAGTTATTATGTCAGACCGCGAACTGGTGCAGTTGATTTGTGCCTACCGCATTTTCAATGAAGAAGCTGAATTGTCTATTTCTACGCGGGAGAACCAAAAATTTAGGGATCATATCATTAAGCTAGGCATCACTTCTATCAGCGCGGGCTCCAAAACCAACCCTGGTGGTTATGCAGTAGAACCCCAGTCTTTGGAACAATTTGATATATCTGACGAGCGTAGCCCGCTAGAAATTGCAGAAATGATTCAGCGACAAGGCTATGAACCAGTCTGGAAAGACTGGGATCACACGTTAATGTCTATTGCAGAAGGTTAATTGCGACTGAAAAAAGGGTCGTGGATTAGAAATATATTCAGCAATGGCCTAGCTAACTTTTGATTGTAATTTTAGCCATTCTTGCACGGGGTTCTGGCTTTGCCAAATGGAGCCAAGAAGGGCAGCACCAGCGAAGCCAGTTTGCTGTATTTGACCAATATTGTCGGCATTAATTCCTCCCAACGCCACTACTTGGGGCACGTAGCTTTTTCGCGTATGCCATAATTGCAAACGCTGTTCAATCATTTTTAAGTCGAACCTGCTTTTATAATCTGCTTTACTGATGCTATCAAAAATAGGGCTTAGCCACACGTAAGCATACTTTCTTCGATGGCGATTTAACTCCTCCAGGCTATGAAAGGAAGCTGATAGACGAAGGCCTTGCCAGCTTTTCAACTGAGCAATAGCTGCTTGATCTTTTTTGCTGCTTTCTGTCAGATGAATGCCTTTGAGCTTGTACTTCGCTGCCAAGGCGTAATGAGAATGAATGACCAGTCTGGCATGATATATTTCTGGAATAGAATGGATATACGCTTCCAAGGCATCCGAAGGCCAGTGGGGTTTTCGGAGGTGAAAGGTATTCAAACCACTTTTAAATAAATCCAGTAATACACCTTTCTCACTTTCTTCCTGGTCAGGAGGAGAAATAATGATAATTTCAAAACCCATAATAGCTACTACTAGCAGTAGCAAATATAGGTTAATTACTTCCTAGGCAACAAATACCCTTTTGTTCTGTATTTAATGTATCAGCCAGCGGCTTTCACCATCTTTATGGCCGCTGGCCGAATACTTTGTACTGAGGCACGATTGTTTATAGGCATAGTCGTGGCAAAACTATATTTGTCCACGCCGTTAGTATGTTCAATTTTAGTGAAGTACGTCCCAGTGGATAGATGCTGTCCAGCCCTTTTTCTTTTTCGTATGAGGCGGCTCCATTCCATTCTTTTTGACAGAAGCCAGCACTGCTACTTCCGTTTTTACTCCTTCCAATGCTTTAGACCAATATTTCATTTCCTTTTCCATTGTCTTGTCGTTCTATAATTAAGTTAAAAATTGGTTTTCTGTCTAGATTTTATAGCCATAGGTTATAGCTATGTCTCAAAGTTTCATCCAGGAAGATCCTAATGGCAGTTGAATTTTTGTTTTGAATTTCTTCAGAGATGACGTAAAGTTTATTTTTTACGCTTGGTTTGCTAGTGGGATATTAGTCTTGATAAGTAAGTATGATCAAGCTCCAGTGATGAGTATAAGTACACATAGCAAGGGTGGTTTAATAAGTATTGTAACTGCAAAAGAGTAATGAAAGTTATACAAATCAGCCCTTCCATTGGAAAATTTTAGATAGACTGGCTAGGTTCTTCGGTGAATGATAGGCTCGTGGAGATAAAGTCGTCTTTGGATAGATTTCCTTGTTTAGAAATGCTTCAATTAAGACCGTCAATAAGTGCAAAAAGAGGTGGTTTCTGGTAAAGTGGGCATATTTATATGCCTGGAAAAGTTAGTTGATAAAGGGAAATGTAAAAAATGAGCTAGGAAACAGGTTTCTTTTGGGATTATAAATAAATATTTTATGTAGGAATGCAAAGTAATTTGTGATAACTTCAACTTCTTGTGTAAATCTGAAAGCAGTAACCTGTGTACTTTAGGTAGTATTCGTTTCTTTGGTAGTATCTAAGTTTCTATTAAAATTTCCTCATTTCGTTTTATCAATTTATTTTTCCCAATGAACAAATAAGTATTTCTAATAACGATTTTCCTAACTGCAATATTTTGAATATTTGATTGTTTAATAACGATAAGTTTATTTATTATCTGCTGGATTTATTTTCGTAAAAGTTTTACCTATATTCTTGAAAAGCAATGAAAAGCCGTTATAATGTGATGCTGGTCGATGATGACTACATCACTAATATGATTAACTCCTGCATATTTGAGAATCTGGAAGAAGTAAACCAAGTAAGTTGCTTCACGAGCCCAGTTACGGCTCTGCATTATCTCCAAAATAGGTGCGTCGGAAACACTCCTAATAGGCCATTAGAGCCTTATCCTGACTTATTATTGGTAGATATCAAAATGTGCCCTATTGATGGGTTTGACTTTATCAGTGAATTGAGGAAGAGTGCGGGTGGTCATTTTGAAAATATATGTACAGCCTGGCTTACTACCTCCGAAAACCCCAAGGATCGGTTTAAGTCTATTGATCTTGGTGTATACAATTACCTCACCAAGCCCCTCACGAATCAGAAAGCCCAATGGTTAATTAATCAGCTTAAATCAGGCATGCTCAAGGATAAGACAAAGACCGTTGATGAGTCATTTCTAAACAATAGAGCGCTTTAGCTAATTGCTTAGGGCATGTTACGAAATAAATTATAGGTTATTGCGTAGCAAGCCCTTAGTCATCTAAAAATGCTGTAAGCGGGCTACTGGCCGAGGCCAATGCAAAGGGCTTGGCCAATTTGGCTTCATAGGCCATTCTGCCAGCTTCTACCGCCATCTTAAAGGCTTTTGCCATCTGCACGGGATTGCCAGCAACCGCAATGGCAGTATTGACTAGCACTGCGTCAGCCCCAAGTTCCATCGCCTCTGCTGCGTGCGAAGGCGCTCCGATTCCGGCATCTACCACCACTGGCACTTTGCTTTGCCCAATAATGATTTCCAGAAAATCGCGGGTTAGTAGGCCTTTATTGCTGCCGATGGGCGAACCCAAGGGCATCACCGCTGCTACGCCAACTTCCTCAAGGCGCTTGCACAATACTGGGTCAGCGTGAATATAAGGCAATACTACAAACCCCAGCTTAACCAATTCTTCCGCAGCCCTCAGCGTCTCAATTGGATCGGGCATTAGGTATTTGGGATCAGGGTGGATTTCTAGCTTGAGCCAATTGGTTTCCAGGGCTTCTCGGGCTAATTGAGCAGCAAAAACGGCCTCTTTTGCATTGCGAACCCCGGAAGTATTGGGTAGTAAATGGAACTGAGGATGCGTCAAATGACCAAGAATATCATCACTCTCGTCAGTTACATCCACTCTTTTCAGGGCTACAGTAACTAATTCCGAACCCGAAGCCAGCAAAGCATCTTCCATGAGTGAAGCAGAACTAAATTTTCCGGTGCCAGTAAATAGGCGTGAACTGAAAGACCGGCCTGCAATAATTAGATTAAGTCTGTTCATTGGTTTGTCTCCTGCAATTGATTCATAAATTGTTTGGCAGCAGCAGTGATATCCTCCGCCTGGGTTATAGCAGAAGAGATCGCAACGCCGTGAATGCCCGTATTTAATAAAGCGGCCACATCAGATAAAGTGATTCCGCCAATGGCAATAATAGGCAGGCTGATTCCTGTTATGCGGCAATACCGAATTATGTTCTGATACCCTTCTAAGCCCAAAATTGGGCTTAGGTTGTCTTTGGTGGCAGTAAAGCGAAATGGCCCTAAGCCGATATAGTCTACTTTAGCTTCGGAAAGTCGTTGGATGTCTGCTGACGTATTAGCCGTTCCGCCGATAATCGTGTTCTTTCCTACCAGCGCCCTAGCCTCTACAGGAGACATATCTTCTTTCCCCAGATGTATTCCGTCAGCCTTTATTTCTTTGGCTAGCATTACATTGTCGTTGATAATCAGTTTTGCGCCATATTGTTTACAAACCTTTTGAGTAGCCAAAGCCATGCTTTTCCACTCTTCGTACGGCTTATTTTTAATACGCAACTGAACCCAATTTGCGCCACCTTTGCAAGCTTGTTCCGCTTGTTCCGGATTGGTAGTGATATAGTGAAGTTTACTTATGAGCATAGCTTTTAGTTGTTAGGAGTTAGTTGCTAGCTTTTGTTAATGATTTAGTTGCCATTCAAGTAGTTAATTTAACACCTAATTCCTAACGGCTAATCACTAACCACTAATACCTAACCGCTAATTCGATGGAAACCCAGTAAGGTAGGGTTGCTACCCAAAAATTGCGTGGTATATTTTTTCCCTGATTGGCAGGCATCTTCCAACGATTGTCCTTTGGCTAGGTTCGCTAGGATAGCGGAGGATAACACACAACCGCTGCCATGTTTCTCCCCATTTTCTATTCTCTCTGATTTAAATTCCTGCCTTTCGTTTCCGTTGAAGAGGATATCAATAACGCTGGAAAATGTTTCATCCGCTATTTTCTCAACGATCTGATGGCCTCCTTTTAAGTAAACTGGGCAATGCTGCGCAATCATTTCAGCGCCTTGTTCTGGTTTGCTCGCAGGCTGAAGCAGTTGAGTTTCGGGTATGTTTGGCGTTAGCAAATAGATGCCAGCAAAAATCTGATCAAGCAGCTCCTGCGCATAATGCCGGTGAAATTCATAACCTGCGCTAGCCCTTAGAATGGGATCCCAGATAATTTTAATGGTTGGGTTCCTCTCTTTTAGCCAATCAATCATTGGCGGCAACAGATGCAGATGCTCGAACAAGCCCACTTTCACGTAGTCAATCGTAAATCGCTCAAAAAGCAATCGACATTGTTCTAGAATATCCGGTAGGCCAACCCAATTGACTCTTTCAAAAGCAATGTCATTCTGAAAGGTGAGACCTGTACAAACGCCCAAACCGTATACTTCATTGGCCTCGAACGTTTTGATATCGGCCAGTAACCCAGCGCCACCGCTAGGATCAAAGCCCGCAATACTCAATACGTAGGGTCTGGATGAAGTCTGAGTCATTTCTAACGCGAATCAAGGGTTGAAAAAAACAGCCGTATTGCTCCGTAGCGGAGGGTT
>JAZKGK010000140.1:0-6613 GCA_040385915.1 Bacteroidota bacterium | reverse complement strand
ATACGACTGCCGTCGGAATGTTGTAAGCAGTCAGATCGTCTTCCAACTGATTGAGCACCCACAGCCGCCGCTGGGCATTCGACACGTCATAATATTCCTGCCATGGCAGCGGCACGATGGCTGCTGCCGCCTCACTTCCGGTATGGGCTATTTCATCGCTGAGGCCAGCAATGGTCGGTTGACTGAATAAGATACCCAGGTCGATTTTGGCTCCCAGCTCTTTTTGAATTCTGGAAACGATCATAATGGCTTTCAAGGAATGTCCACCCAAGACAAACAGGTTGTCGTGGATACCAATCGGGCTTTTCTCCAGCACTTCCTGCCAGATTTCCACCAGCTTTTCTTCCGTTGGGGTACGAGGAGCCACGTAAGCAAGGGCATTGA
Organism: Bacteroidota bacterium; assembly: GCA_040385915.1. Taxonomy (GTDB): domain Bacteria; phylum Bacteroidota; class Bacteroidia; order Cytophagales; family ES-bin-26; genus ES-bin-26. The sequence continues at coordinate 6,229 of JAZKGK010000140.1, read as the reverse complement.
TATGTCTGCTGTCGGGCACCGGAAGCGCCTGCCGGTCAATCTTTCCGTTGGAATTGAGCTTGAAAGTGTCCAGAATAAGGATGTATTGAGGCACCATGTAAGCGGGCAGCCTTTGCTCCAGATATGCCCTCAATGCCGTTTCCTGCAAATCAGGCGAGCCCACGACGTAGGCGACGAGCTGCTTTGCTTCGCCCTCTCCTACCGTATGGACAAAAGCATCGCGAACCTGTTCATTTTCTGACAATAGATGCGCTATTTCGCCCAACTCTATCCGATTGCCGCGAATTTTGACTTGCTCATCCGTCCTTCCTTTCAGCACAATTTCCCCATTCGGCAACCAATACCCCACATCGCCCGTGCGATAGATTCGCTGCCCTGCTACGTGAGGATTTATTATAAACTTCTGCGCCGATTGCTCGGCATTATTCAAATAGCCTCTGGCAACGCCAATACCGCCAATACAAAGCTCACCGGGAATAAAAGCCGGAAGGAGATTCAATTGGTCGTCCACAATAAAAATATCGGTATTGATAATGGGCTTACCAATGTTGATCAGTTCTTCGTCCCCTACTAATTCCTGGATAGAACAGCCAACGGTCGTTTCGGTAGGGCCATATTCATTGTAAATCTTCATGGCCGGGTTGAGTCGGCGCAATGTCTGCACGTGGGTTTGCTTCACTTGCTCGCCCCCCAGAATCACAGTAGAAACGCTGGTTTTCGACAAAGCCAACTGCTCCAGAATGCTCACGTGCGAAGGCGTCATCTTGACTGCATTTACCTGACTGGTTTCGCCAAACTGCTCCTGTAGTAATTCATGCACATCTTTTTCTTCCAAAATGCTGAGTGCATCGCCGCGGGTGAGGGTGGAAAAAATACTCGTAATCGTTAAATCGAAGGACAGCGACGTAAACAGAGCAAACGGATGCCCAAGCAGATTACCGAAATAATACTCATTGGCCCAAGTAATGTAGTGGTACAAATTGCTATGCTCCACTCCAACCGCCTTGGGCTTGCCGGTAGAGCCCGAAGTGTAAATAACGTAGGCTAACTGCTGTGGCGTTGGCAAGGTTACCGGAGTAATGTCGCTCTCATCCAAGCCAGCAAGCTGAATATCGAGGGCAAACAAACTGCCTTGGTAGTACGCATCGATGTCAGCCAAAAATTCAGAATCCAGCAAGAGCATTTTCACCTTCACTTCAGAAAGCATATACCCGATCCGACCCGTAGGCATCTGAGGATCAATCGGTAAGAAGGATGCTCCAGCTTTCAGAATACCCAACATGGCAATAATGACGTTAGGAGACCGGCGAGCCAACAAGCCAATGACATCATCGGAAGCCACCGCCGCCGTAGTGATGAGGTGATGCGCCAGTCGATTGGCAGAAGCCTCCACTTCCTGATACGTAAGCACGTCTTTGCCAAAACGGATGGCTGCGGCCTGGGGATTGATTTGAAGTTGTTGGGCCCACAAATCCAGGATCGTGTGCGGAGGGATGGGTAGTAATTTCTTTTCCGTCCAATGGCCATAGACTAGCTGTAGTTCCTCTTTTGCATAAAAAGGCAAGGAGAAGAGGGGCTGATGGAAAGCCTCGGTCAAGGATTGTAACAAGATCTGGTAATGCGCCAACATCCTGTCAATCCAACTTTTAGCGAACAGGTCGGTGTTAAACTCCAAGCGCAACGCTAATCGATTGTCACTTTGCTCATTGAACCGGAAGGAAAGATCAAACTTGCTGATGAGAGAATCGGCGTGAAATGGCTCGACAGATAGGCCTTCCATCTCCTGCCTCGGCTGTTGATAGATATCCATGCTGCTCGACTCCACCAATACATCGAATAAAGGATGGCGACTGACATCTCTGGACAAATCAAGCTCATTCACTAATCGGTCAAAGGGATATTCCTGGTGCTCGAAAGCCGATAGCGTATTTTCCCTCACGCGTTTGAGCAAGCTACTGAAGGTATCCGTTTCTTTGATTTCATTGCGGAGTGCCAGCGTGTTAATAAAGAAGCCAACTTGTTTTTCTAGGTCCTGGTGTGGGCGACCCGCCAAAGCTGTCCCCAATACCATGTCTTTCTGCCCGCTGTAGCGACTCAAAAAGGCATAAACAGACGAAAGCAAGGCAATAAACAAACTGGCATCGTGTTCTTGGCTGATGGCTTTTAGCCGCTGAACCAGGGTTGGATCTAACACTAATTCTACCTGTTCGCCATGGAAGGTTTTTACTTCTGGCCGCTTTTTGTCCGTTGGTAATTCCAATACAGGAATTTGTCCACTTAGCTGGGTCAGCCAATACGTTTGCAGCTTCTTGAAGTGTTCGCCTTTTAATTGCTCGTGCTGCCAAACGCAGTAGTCTTTGTATTGAATGGACAATTCAGGCAATGGATTCTCCTCGCCTCGAAGGAAGGTATTGTACAGCGCCAGCAACTCGTTGGTAAGCAACTCGATAGACCAGCCGTCGGTAATGATGTGATGGAAGGTTAACAGAAAAAGAGAGCGTTGATCGGCCAACTGAAGCAGTTTTGCCCTCAACAAGGGTCCTTTTTCCAGGTCGAACGGGATGTTTGACTCTTGCTCTGACTGGGCTTTGGCTTCCGCTTCCGGGTTGTCTGCTCCCCGCAGGTCTTGTACCGCTAACTGAAGCCCAAATGAATCATACGCATGTACCTGCTGCTGAGGCTCATGATCGCTGAATAAGAAAGTAGTTCGAAGAATTTCGTACCGAGCAACGATGGCATGAAACGCCTGTTGGAAGGCAGAAATATTCAGGTCTCCTTGCAGCAAATAAGCGGTGGGAATGTTATAAATCAACTGATTTTCTTCCATCTGATTCAACACCCACAGCCGTCTTTGTGCCTGTGACAAGGGATAATACGCTTGCTGAGCCGCTGCCGGAATAGATTCGAAGCGAATGCTTGTCTCGCTTTTCAAAATCAATTCGGCCAGTTCTTCGATGGTTGGACGGTTGAAAATGCTGCCCAGCTCGATTTTCGCTCCGGTCTCCTGGTGAATGCGGGAAACGACTTGGGTTGCCTTGAGTGAATGCCCTCCTAACTCGAAGAAGTTATCGCGCATCCCTATCGGCGACCGATCTAGAATTTCTTCCCATATACTCACCAATTGCTTTTCAAGGCTGGTGGCAGGAGCTATATAAACAGCCTCTTCATCAAGGATGGTTTCTTCCAATTGCAGCAGCGCTTCCTTATCTACCTTTCCATGGGTAGTCAAAGGCAAGTCGGCCATCACTCGGAAAGCAGAAGGCACCATATACGAAGGCAAGGCCGCCTTGCAGGCTTCTTTCACGGAGGCAAGCAAGGCACTGGCTTCCGGCGTACCGATACCGAACTGCCCAAAGGAGCGGTCTGGGATAACAATGGCGGTCAAGGTCTGGCCGCTGGCTTTGCTGCCCCGCGGAAGAATATAGGCATCTTGCACGCCAGGCTGGCTCGCAATCAAGGCGACGATTTCGCCGGGCTCAATCCGATACCCGCGTACTTTTAGCTGGCTGTCTCTGCGGCCAATAAATTCGATGGCTCCACTGGCCAAGCGCTTGCCAATATCGCCTGTGCGGTAATAGCGGGTTTGCAGTTGGGCATGTTCTTTAAAATGCGTGTCGGTCAAGGCCGAATTACTCACGTACCCGCGGGCTAAGCCAGCACCCGCAATACAAATCTCGCCTTCGATGCCCAGCGGCACAAGTTCGCCCTGCGCGTCCAACAGATAAATCTGGGTGTTGCTAATGGGGTAACCGACCGGAATACTGGGTTTGCCCTGGTCGGCTTCCGTTACTTGGTAAGTGGTTACACAGACCGAGGCTTCGGTAGGGCCATAGGCATTATAATAGGTACTAAACTCACTACAGGCGATTGCATCCGACACGTTGGCCGCTTCGCCCGCCGTGATAATGACCCCTAAAAAGTCTAAGTTAGTCTTGTTGAGCGTGGCTAAATACACTGGAGGTAAGGTCACCACGGTCACGCCTTTGGCTTGCAGGTAATCAACAAACAAGGCTGGGTCGTTGATGAGAGGTTTGTCCAACAGCACCAGGGTGGCACCAGCGTACAAGGCCATAAAAATTTCGTACACCGACGCATCGAAGGAACAGGAAGCAAACTGCAAGACCTTATCCTCCTCTCCTACCCCAAACCGCTGAATCTGATCTAAGGCCATATTCACGTTGCCTCGATGTTCCACCATCACGCCCTTGGGCTTGCCGGTAGAGCCAGAGGTATAGATCAGGTAGGCCAGATTTTCGGGCGTAGCCAACCGGGCTGGATTAGCTTTGGAGGTAGTTAAGCCCGGCAATTGCACATCCAGGGCCGCTAATTCACCTTCGAAGGAAGGAACGCTGAACAGGTAATCCATCTCCGTCAACAAAATCCGAACTTTTGCATCGGCCAGGATATAGGCTTTGCGGTCTTCGGGATAATCCGGGTCGATGGGCAAATAAGCGCCACCCGCCTTCAGAATGCCCAGAATACCAATGATGAGTCGCTCGGAGCGGTTGACCATCAAGCCGATGGCTTCGTCGGGAACGATCTGGTAGGTTTCGCGCAGGTAATGGGCTAACTGGTTGGCCGCTTCGTTTATTTCTTGATAAGTAAATGCTTGTTCGTGAATAACGACCGCCTGATTGGAGGGATACAGCGCCACCATTTGTTCGAACACTTCGGGCATGGTGAGGTGGTCGGGAAAGTCGCGGGCCGTATCGTTAAAGCCAAGGGTCAGTTGCTGCTTTTCTGTTGCTGGCAAGTAATCCAGTTTATTTACCGGAACCGAGCTATCGGTCAAAACGGCCTGAATTAAGCCTTGCAAATGACCTACCAGGTGGTCAATCCGTTCGGAGGTAAATAGATCGGTGCAGTATTCAGCTTGCACTAACAAGCCGTCTTCCACCATAATGAAGACAAAATTCAGATCAAACTTGCTGATGGTGAGGTCAATCTCAAGGTCGCTTACATCGACCGCGTCTAATCCATCGGGATGCGCTTCGGCAATGTTCAGGTTTTGCAAAGACATACTGATGTCGAACAGCGGCGTGCGACTCATATCCCGGTCTACTCCCAATTCTTTCACCAGCGCATCGAAGGGATACAAGTGATGTTCAAACGTAGCCAGGGTCGTTTCTTTCACGGCCATCAACAGGTCATCAAAACTTCCCGCTCCCTCGAACCGCGTGCGTAAGGCCACAGTATTTAAATAATAACCAATTTGATTTTCGAGGCTATGATGACTTCTCCCCGCTTCTACGGAGCCAATGACAATATCTTCCTGACCCGTATACCGATGCATCAGCGCTTTCAACAACGCTTGCAGGGTCATAAATAAGCTTACGCCCTTTTCCTGGCTGTATTGGTTCATTCCTTCGCTCAAAGCCTTACCCAACGCAACCCGCTTAATGGCCCCTTTGAAGCTCTTGATCGAAGGTCGGGGGAAATCGGTGGGCAGATTCAGGACGGGGATTTCTCCCTGGAACTGATTCAGCCAATAGGTTTGATGCGCTACTAAAGGCGTTCCTGATAAATGCGTATTGTGCCAGGCCGCGTAATCTTTGTATTGAACCCGAAGCGGCGGCAATGGATTGGACTGTCCCGAAACATAAGCTTGGTACAGCGTTAATAATTCCTGCTTGAGCACTTCCATAGACCAACCATCGGAGATGATATGGTGCATGACGAACACAAATACGTAGGCCTCTTCTTCTAAATGAACCAACTTCACCCGAATCAAAGGCCCTTTTTCCAGGTCGAATGGCTTTTGCGCTTCGCTATCGGCAATTCCCCTGGCACGTTCAGCCGGATTAACTTCCTTTCTTAAATCAATGTATTCCAGCGGAAGAAGAAAAGCCTCTGCCGATTGAATTCGCTGCTTGGGCTCACCCTGGATAGAAACAAAGGTTGTCCGCAAGCTCTCGTGTCTTTCAATCAGGGTCGCAATCGTTTTTTCGAAAGCATCCCTGTTCAATGCTCCCTTAAACCAATAAGCGCCCGGAATATTATAAGCTACCTGGTTTTCAGTCATTTGATCGAGCACCCACAACTGTTTCTGGGCGTGAGACAGCTCGTAATATTCCATCGCTGCTAAGGGCGTGATGGCCTCATAGCTGGTTCGGGCCGACTGGTCAATGAGTCGGCACAAATCTCGGATGGTATTATAGGTGAAAATATCCCGCAATAAGAGCCGTACACCAAACACCTGATGAATCCAGGACAGTAATTGAGTGGCTTT
>JAZKGK010000139.1:0-10006 GCA_040385915.1 Bacteroidota bacterium | reverse complement strand
TGGGCAATGCGTTCCCCATCTTCCACGACAAAATCCTGGTTAGAGAGGTTAATGAGCAGCACTTGTATAATTCCCCGGTAATCGGCATCAATGGTGCCGGGAGAGTTGACTATACCAATGCCGTGTTTGTAAGCCAGGCCGCTTCGAGGGCGAATTTGTGCCTCAAAGCCTTGGGGTAGTTCAATGGACAGTCCTGTAGAAATCAGTTTTCTTTCCAATGGTTTTAGGGTAACCGGGTTTTCCAGTTCGGCACGTAAGTCCATCCCGGCTGAATCTTTGGTCTGATAAGAAGGTAAAGCGTGTTTGGAGCGGTTAATAATTTTGATAACAGCCATTATTGAGTTTAGGAGTTTATAAGTTGAGGAGTTTAGGAATGCTTTGCGCCGATGAGCGAATCTCGTTTTGTTCTTCTTTCTAGTAGAAAAATGGCCAATAGGAATGTCCCACAAATTAGGAAATGAATGGCTGTAGCAACATATTGATTAGCCGGTTGAAACTGCCAGGAAAGCCAAATCAGCAGCCCAGCACTGCCCACATACCCCACGGCTGACTTCATATCATACGGAATGGGATAGTATTTCTGCCCCAAGAGGTAGCACAGCGTCATCATGACAAAGCACGAAACCAGGAAGGTAAGCGCACAGCCCATATAGCCCAGCACTGGAATTAGCAGAACATTGCCTACAATGGCTACGAATGCCCCTACCGCAGTTATTAATGTGCCATAGCCTGTTTTGTCGCTGAGCTTAAACCAGATGGAAAGGTTATAATATACGCCTAAACATAAATTGCCCAACAGTAATATAGGCACCACAGATAAGCCTTCCCAATAGATCTGTTTACGCAGGAAGATGAGTTTCAGAATATCCAGGTTGGCACTCACGCCCAGCCAGATAACGGCGCAGGCAATGATAAACCACTTCATGACGTTGGCAAAAGTGGCTGGCGCGTTTTTTTCTTCGGCCTTTGAAAAAAAGAAGGGTTCGGCAGCGTAGCGAAAAGCCTGGATAACCAGACTCATAAAGATGGATAACTTGTAGCAATTGCCGTAAATTCCCAAAGCCTCGCCAGCGGTGCGCCCTGGATAAAAGCCCTCTGGCAAGAGACCTTTAAACATCACCCGATCTACCATAAGGTTTACTGTGCCAGCCAAGCCCATAATCAGGATAGGATAGCCGTATACCCACATGGGCTTGAGTTGGTGCCAATCAAACTGGAAGCGAAAATCGGTAAACTGTTTCCAGAGCAACGGAAAAAAGGCGGCATTGGCAATGAGGTTAGCCAGAAATATATAACCCACGCCAAGGGCAGGAGAATAAATAAGGCTAATGATGGGTTTTAGTTCGGCAAGAAATTTCCCTTCGTAAATACCCTTGCAGAAGTAGAGAAAAAAGACGTTCAAAAAGACGTTCAAAACAATATTGACTACCCGAGCCGTGGCAAATTGTCGCGCTTTTTTCTCCAGCCTTAGCTGCGCAAAAGGTATTGCCACGATGGCATCAATGGCAATAATGATGGCTAGCCAACTGACATAAAGCCCTTTGCCAGGGTAGCCGAGGGCGGAGGCAAGGCTGGAAGAGAATACGACAGCCACGCCAGAAAAAAGTAAGCTGCTGACAACAATAGACGTAAGAGCAAGATTATAATAGATTTTCCCCCCTTTATGTTTAGAAGAAAAACGAAAGAAAGCGGTTTCCATTCCATACGTATACAGTACGTTTAGCAAGGCAACCCAGGCGTATAAATGGATGGTGATCTCTAACTGACCTGGCAAGAAAATAGCCGTATGCAAAGGCACAAGGGCATAATTCAGCAACCGCCCCAAAATACTACTAATCCCGTACAGCGCCGTTTCGCCAGCTAATTTCTTGATTACACTCATAGTTAGCTTTTAGCTTGTTAGCTTTTAGCGGTTAGCTATTAGAGACTTACCTAAAGGCTAAAGGCTAACCGCTAATCACTGACTACTAAAAACTAAATACTATTTACCCGTAAAAACTGGTTTTCTCTTTTCAAGAAAGGCTTTGGTTCCTTCTTTAAAATCCTCTGATTTACAGCAGATACTGAACGAATTGGCTTCTGTATAGTAGCCATCTTCCTCTTCGTTGAATACGGCATTGATAGAATTGATCGCCATTTCAATAGCCAGCGGTGCCCTCGAAATAATTTTCCGCAGAATTTCCTCTGCTTTCGCCATCAGCGCGGGTATATCCTCTACCACGTGGTTGACTAAGCCTAGCCGGTGCGCTTCGGTCGCCGTAATCAAATCGCCTGTCATAATCAGTTCAAATGCTTTGGCTTTGCCTACCAATTGGGTTAGTCGCTGCGTGCCACCATAGCCAGGAATTAGTCCTAGTGTTACTTCTGGTTGCCCCAGTTTGGCGCTTTCTACCGCAATTCGGATGTGGCAGGCCATGGCTAACTCGCATCCGCCACCTAAGGCAAACCCATTGATGGCCGCAATCGTAGGCTTAGGACAATACTCGAACAAAGAGAATATTTCTTGTCCCCGCTCAGAATATTTTCGGCTATTTACCTGCGTTAAGTCAGCTATTTCAGAGATGTCGGCTCCGGCTACGAAAGCCTGGTCGCCTTCGCCAGTAACAATCAGGCCTTTGATCGTAGGATCGTCGTATACTTCCTGAATAGCTATCTTTAGCTCGTCCATCGTCTTTGTATTGAGGGCATTCCTCTTAGAAGGACGATTGATGATAAGCTTGGCAATGCCGTTTTGCCGAATCAGATTAATATTTTGGAATGCTGTCATTCTATCCTAATTTATAGCCCCAAAGATAAGAGGGAAAATATGAATTTCGGATTGTGAATAAGGGATTTCAGATTTTAGATGAAACCTTGTTGAACACAGCAAGTTTTTGCCAGACATATTATGGTGTAATCAAAATATGTATATTGCTATCCATTGATTTTGATTGATAGCCTCCCATGCGTGAAAGTGCTTTTCTGAAAAAAAATACGGCCAAATGGCAGGAATTTGAACAACTGCTGGCAGGCACGGCTCCCAATCCCGACCACCTCGCCGATCTATTCGTGCAGGTAACTGACGATCTTTCCTACGCCCGTACCCAATATCCCGAAAGTAAAACCACGGTTTATCTCAACAACCTGGCAGCCAAGGTACACTTGTCCATTTATCGCAATCGGAAGGAAAAGAAAGGCCGCTTTATCACCTTCTGGAAGTATGAGTTGCCTCATCTGTTTTATTCGATACACAAGCAGTTGCTGTATGCGTTTGTCATCTTCGTGCTGGCAACGCTCGTGGGAGCGGTTTCTGCTGCCCACGACGAAACATTCGTGCGGCTCATCTTAGGCGATGACTACGTGAATACAACCTTAGCAAACATCGAAAACGGCGATCCGATGGGGATTTACAAAAGCGCTGGGGAGGTAGATATGTTTTTTAGAATTACAGTCAATAATATAAAGGTATCATTCATGGCTTTTGCCATGGGTATCTTCCTTTCTTTTGGAACGGGCTTAGTTTTGATGCATAACGGAATTATGCTGGGTGCGTTTCAGTATTTTTTCTACCAGAAGGGCTTGTTGCTCACCTCAGTCCTCTCCATCTGGATACATGGAACCCTGGAAATTTCCTCTATTGTAATTGCCGGAGCCGCAGGGTTGGTCATGGGCAATAGCATTCTTTTTCCTGGTACTTACTCCCGCATGGAATCTTTTAAGAGAGGCGCCAAAACGGGGCTAAAAGTCGCGGTTGGGCTGGTTCCTTTATTTATTGCAGCCGGTTTTCTGGAAAGCTTCGTCACCCGCCTAACCTACTGGCATTGGTCGGCGAAGCTGGGCATTATCCTGGTTTCTGCTTTGTTTATTGTCTATTATTTTGTTATCTACCCGATCCAACTTAACCGCGAAACCCGCGAACAGCCCAATGAACACTGAAAAAATTGAATTTCGCCAAGTCCGCGATTTTGGAGATATCATCAATGCCACTTTTGCCTTCATAAGTCAGAACTTCCGTAAACTATTCTTGTGCATTCTTTTCATTGGTGGTCCTTTTGCCTTGCTAACAAGTATTAGCTTGACCTTTTTTCAATCTTCTAATATCCAGGCGGCTAAGGGCAATTTCACTAGTGAGTACTTTTTGATGTTTGGTATTTATATGTTCTTGTTCACAGTGGCATTGGTAGCTGTTTCTGCTGCGGTATATTATTTCATAGCGCTTTATATGGAATACGATGATTTCGAAATAAGTGATGTCTGGCTCAGGGTTAGAAAGGAAATACCGGTGCTGGTTCTGTTCTTTTTCGGTTATATGATAGTCGTTATATTTGCTACCTTTTGCCTATTCATTCCTGGCATTTATGTCTCTATTGCTGGCGCTCTGCTGTTTATCGTTCGATTAGTAGAGCGAAAAGGTTTTTTTGATTGCTTGTCTCGCTCATTCAAATTAATATCCGGGCATTGGTGGCTCACGTTTGGATTATTATTCGTAATAACGATCATACAAACCCTGATCACTTATGTATCAGTAGCGCCACTTTACATCCTTGGGTACGTGTTTAGCTTACTCGATCTGGGGACTATATTTATGGGCCTGGATGCCTCTCCACTAGCCATTGCCATTCAAGCCATTCAGAGTATTATTGGTATTATATGTAGTGTGATCATTATCGTTGCGCTGATTTTTCACTATTTCAGCCTGGTAGAAAAAAAGGAAGGCGGCGGCTTGATGGCTAAAATTCGCACGATGGGTACCCAACCCAAGACCACTTCCCGCGAAGAAGAAGAGGAGGAATATTAAGCAGTCAGGTGCAAATAAACGATGCTTGTTGGCCTTGATGCTTTGAAAAGTAAGTAATAAATTACGTAACGATTTATCTTCACTTCAACAAACGCAACTCCATGGAACGCCGAGATTTCCTCAAAAAGGGGCTGGCTGCGGGTGCTATCACAGTAACCACAGGCGCTGCCGGGCTGGTTGCCGCCACTCCTAACCCGACCAGGCTATTCGCCGACAGTAAAGCCAAACACGCTTTCAAATTAAAATACGCTCCCCACTTCGGGATGTTCAAGAACCATGCGGGCGACGATCCGATCAAGCAGTTGCAATTTATGGCCGAGGTAGGCTTTACTGCGTTGGAAGACAATGGCATGATGGCTCGCCCCAAGGAAGAGCAAGAGAAAATAGGCAAGGAGCTGCAACGGCTGGGAATGACCATGGGGGTGTTTGTGGTAGATGGAGGCGACAACTGGAAAACATCGCTCACGACGGGAAAGTCGGAATTTAAGGAGCATTTTCTGAAAACCTGCCGCACGGCAGTGGAGGTAGCCAAACGCTGCCAGGCAAAGTGGATGACAGTGGTGCCTGGCTTTTATAAACGCGATTTGGCTATGGGTTATCAAACTGCCCATGTGATTGATGCCCTACGGGGAGCCGCCGCTATCTTTGAGCCACACGGATTGGTCATGGTGCTGGAACCCCTGAGCGACACACCCGACCTCTTCCTTCGCAATTCCGACCAAACTTTTATGATCTGTAAAGCCGTCAACAGTCCTTCCTGTAAGACGCTTTTTGACATCTATCATATGCAGCGAAACGAAGGGCAAATCATTTCTAATATTGATGCTGCCTGGGATGAAATCGCTTACCTCCAAATTGGCGACAACCCCGGACGAAACGAGCCCACTTCCGGTGAAATTAACTACCTGCGGATATTTGAGCACCTATACAAGAAAGGCTACAAGGGCGTTATGGGCATGGAACACGGAAACGCAAAGCCTGGCAAAGAAGGAGAACAGGCGCTGATTGATGCCTACGTCGCCTCCGACAATTTTAAAGTATAACCCTTCCCCTTTATTCCTCAGCCTAAAATTATAGCGATGAAAAAGATTTCATTTCCGGCTGTTATTTGTCTGGCAATCTTTAGCTTGGCTGCTTGTGACAAAAAACCTAAGCAAACCTCTACCACCCGCGCCGAACGCGACACCCTTTACAACAAGCTGACGGACGAGGAGAAACGCTTACCCAAAAATGCCCTCCTTGGCCTGGAAGTAGCCGATAACCTGGAAACCAAGCTATTTTCTGCTGAACCCCTGATGGGCAACCCTACCAATATTGACATAGATGCCAAAGGCCGCGTATGGGTTTGTGACGCTTTTAATTACCGCAATGAATTCAACCCTGACAATCCGCAGCGCAAAGCGGGTGACCGGATTCTTATACTGGGAGATACCAATGGCGATGGTCAGGCTGACACCAGTAAGGTGTTTTATCAGGGAACGGATATCAATGCGGCATTGGGCATAGCTGTATTAGGCAACAAGGTAATTGTGTCGTGTAGCCCCAACGTGTTCGTATTTACTGATTCGAACGGCGACGACAAGCCCGACAAGAAAGAACGCCTGTTTACTGGGTTGGAAGGAATACAACACGACCACGCCGTTCACGCCTTTACTTTTGGGCCAGACGGCAAATACTATTTCAATTTTGGCAATGCAGCATCGCAGATCAAAGACAAAAATGGGCAGCCTTTGGTAGATAAAGAAGGGAATGAAATTAATACAAGCGGCCATCCTTACCGCCAGGGATTGGTACTCCGCTGCAACCCCGATGGCAGTGAAATGGAAGTGCTGGCCCACAATTTCCGCAACAACTATGAAGTAGCCGTAGATTCGTATGGCACGCTCTGGCAGTCGGACAATGACGATGATGGCAACCGAGGGGTGCGGATCAACTACGTGATGGAGTTTGGCAACTACGGCTATACCGACGAAATGACTGGCGCAAGCTGGCAGTCTAGGCGCACCAATATGGAAGCCGAAATCCCGGAACGCCACTGGCACCTGAACGACCCCGGTACCATACCCAGCCTTTTGAAAACGGGCGCAGGCTCTCCCACGGGAATGATCGTGTACGAAGGCCGCCTCTTGCCCAAAACTTTTTGGGATCAGATGATCCATTGCGATGCCGGGCCTAATGTGGTACGCGCCTATCCGGTGCAAGCTGACGGAGCGGGTTACAAAGCTGAAATGGTCAATTTGTTGGAAGGCACCCGCGACCAGTGGTTTCGCCCTTCCGACGTATGCGTGGCTCCCGATGGGTCACTCATCGTAGCCGACTGGTATGATCCGGGCGTGGGTGGCCACCAAATGGTTGATACGGATCGGGGAAGATTGTACCGCATAGCACCACCTGAAACACCTTATACTGTTCCGGTTCTGGATCTTTCTAGCCCAGAAAAGGCGGCTGACGCCTTGCAAAGCCCCAATTTGTCTATCCGTTACCTGGCGTGGGAAAAGCTCCATAATTGGGGCAAAGCCGCCATTCCTGCACTCGAGAAAGTGTGGCAATCGGGCAATACCCGCTTTCGTGCCCGCGCTTTGTGGTTATTAGCGAAGACGGAAGGCCAATCTGAAAAATATGTAGCACAAGCGATAAAAGACCAAAATCCTGACATTCGTATCACGGCTTTGCGCATTGCCCGGCAAACCGACCTGAATATCATTCCTTATGTGAAGACTTTGGTAACAGACCCATCGGCGCAAGTAAGGCGGGAAGCAGCGATTACGTTGCACCACAACAAATCGCCCGAAGCACCGCAGCTTTGGGCCGAATTGGCCACCCAACACGATGGAAAAGACCGTTGGTACCTGGAAGCGTTGGGTATTGGCGCAGATCAGCAATGGGATACCTTTTTTGCCGCCTGGAAGCAAAAAGTGGGCGATCAATGCAATACGCCAGCCGGACGTGACATCGTTTGGCGAGCCAGAACAAAGGAAACCTTGCCTTTATTGGCACAGGAAATTACGGCTGCTGCCACTAACCCTAAAGAACAATTGCGCTATTTTCGGGCTTTCGATTTTCAACAAGATCCTTCTAAAGAAGCAGTTCTTTTAAGCTTACTGGATAAAAATGACCCGCAAATTACGCTGACTGCGTTGAATCATATTAATCCGACTCGCTTGTCTACAACCCCGAAATTGCAAGCTATCCTCAAGCAAACACTGGCTTCAGTCAAAGGCACACAGGCATTCCTCGATCTGATACAGCGCTATCAAGTCCGCGATCAGCATGATGCCCTGATGCAAATGATACTTGACCAGCCCGACAGCAGCCTGGGAATTGAATCAGCCAGGGTGTTGATGGATGTGAATGGTGCACTAATGAGAAAGGCACTGAGCAGTACCGACGAAAAGGTTTCCTCAGCCATATTACGCGCCTTAAAACGGATAGATAATGCCCAATCGATGGACTTAATCCAATCAGTGGTGATGGATCAAAAACGCGATTTATCCGTTCGGAAAGAAGCTGTTCGGGCATTAGGTACTGGCTGGAGTGGGGAAGAGAAACTGCTGGACGTAGTGAAGCAAGGCCAAATGCCTGAAGAACTGAAAACCACGGCAGCGGGAGTACTGGCGAGTGCTAACCGCAAATCTGTGCGTGAAGAAGCCGCCAAGTTCCTTAAACTACCCGGTAATACCGAAGGAAAACCGTTGCCTCTGATTAGCCAGTTCGTGAAGCAGAAAGGCACCGCAGCCCTGGGCGAACGGGTTTATTTGCAAAACTGTAGCCCTTGTCACCAAATAGGCAAGAGCGGAATCAACTTCGGCCCGGCCCTTACCCAAATTGGTGGCAAACTTTCCAAAGAAGCGCTATACGTTTCCATCATTCACCCCGATGCAGGCATTAGTTTCGGCTACGAAGGTTTCGTGTTTAAGATGAAAGATGGGAACGTAGTTGCGGGTATGATTGCCAGCCAAACAGCCGATGCAATTGAAGTGAAGATGATGGGCGGAGTGGTGAGTAAGTATCCTAAGTCGGACATTGTTTCTAGGAAACCGATGGAAAGCTCCTTGATGCCCTCCAACCTGCAACAAAACATGACGGAACAGGAGCTAGTAGACCTGGTAGAATATCTATCAACGCTGAAAGCGGCACCAACCAAGCAAGTAGCCATAAACTAAGTTGATGCATATATGAGTTGTGCGTGAGTAGATCCATTCATTCTTTCTTGGGCAGTAAGGACATTTTTTATTCAGTGAAAAAATAAGCCAAGACAACTTTCCCTAGGCGGTTAGAGTATATTGCAGTCCCAAATTTCTACTCCATCATCTCCTTATGAATCTTAAGCAAGCCAATATTCTACTTACTGGCGGTAGCTCCGGCATCGGTAAAGCTACTGCCCAACTATTGATTGAAAGCGGAGCCAACGTGGCCATTACAGGTCGCGACAAAGACAAGCTAGAAAAAACCGCCAGTGAAATTGGCGCTTTTGCCATTGCGGCTGACGTAGCCAATCCAGCCGATATCGCCAGTACTTACGACCAGTTCCTTCACAAGTTCGGCAAGCTCGACTGCTTAATTAACAATGCGGGCGTGGGAGAATTTTCTCTGATTGAAGAAGTAACACTAGAGGCTTTTCAGCGAATATATTCAGTCAATGTGTTTGGAGCAGCCCTAATGGCACAAAAAGCGGCGGAATTGTTCAAGAAGCAGAACTATGGCCACATCATTAACATTGCTTCTACAGCAGCCTTGAAAGGATTTGCCCGCGGAACCATTTACTCTTCTTCCAAATTTGCGTTGCGTGGCATGACCGAATGCTGGCAACAGGAACTTCGGCGCTACAACGTGCGGGTAATGCTAGTAAATCCCAGCGAAGTAACCACAGCCTTTGCAAGCCCTGAACGAGCAGAGCGCCCGGAGGAAGCCAAAAAGTTACGCAGCCAGGAAATAGCCCACGTCATCAAATCGGTACTGGAGCTCAACGACCGGGGATTTACTCCTGAAATAACGGTCTGGGCAACCAATCCATTTTAAATACGATTAGGACACATTTCTTATTCTTAGCATAGCACGCTGCTCCCGCTTCGGAGAACCAACTGGAGCAGCGTGCTTAGGCTAATCAGTGATACTATGAAAAGAACCCCCAGCCCTTTTATGCGTAAAAACACCCAAAAAGGCTAGCACCATAGTTAATAACGCGAATCAAGGGTTGAAAAAAACAGCCGTATTGCTCCGTAGCGGAGG
>JAZKGK010000138.1:0-35079 GCA_040385915.1 Bacteroidota bacterium | reverse complement strand
TTCCTGATTACCAACGATTTAGAACTCAATCATGAGTCAATCACCACAATCTATCAAAAAAGATGGAACGTGGAGACCTTCCACAAATCACTTAAACAAAATGCTGCCTTAGAAAAATCTCCTACCAAATACGAGGTGACTCAATCTAATCACATTTTTGCATCAATGATTGCTTACTGTAAACTGGAAATACTCCGATTCAAGGAAAATATGAATCATTTTCAGCTTAAAAACAGGCTTTATATCCAAGCGATCAAAGCTGCATTCCAAGAACTTCAATCTTTGAAAACACAAATTCAAACTATTGGAACATCACCAATGAATAAGATATTAAGTCTCTCATAAATATTTTTTACTAAATACCAAATTTTTGGCCTGCGAAAGGTCAGTTACTATGATAGAAAAAGAAGAAACATGGGAGTTGAGGCTATACGTAGCTGGACAAACGCCAAAATCGGTCACTGCTTTAAACAACCTTCAACGATATTGCGAGGAATTTCTGAAGGGGAAGTACAAAATTGAAATAATTGACCTGCTGAAGAACCCGCAACTGGCCGAAGGCGACCAGATTCTGGCTATCCCAACCCTGGTAAGGAAGGTGCCAGTACCCATCAGAAAAATAATTGGTGATTTGTCTAATCAGGAAAGGGTACTGGTTGGTCTGGACATTCGCCCGATAGAAGTCTAATAAATAATTCATGGATGAGCTAATCCCTGGTTTTGATGAACTTGAAGCCTTTTTACCTAAGTCAACCGAAACGCCATATGTGCTTCATTTGTACATTACTGGTGCTTCGCCCAATTCTACCCGTGCGGTAAAAAATGTAAAAGAAATATGTGAACTGCATTTGAAAAACCGGTACGAATTAATCATTATTGATATTTACCAGCAACCCTTGATGGCAGAGAAAGAGCAGATTATAGCGGCTCCGACGTTGGTAAAGAAGTTTCCCTATCCCTTACGCAGACTGGTTGGCGATATGTCGGATAAGAAGCGAGTCTTGTCTGGACTTGGCTTGAATCCTAATGATTATTAATTATGGAAGCTGAAATGCATGCACCTGGCCAATTGCCGCTGTCCAACGAGATAGAAATACTCCGTGCCAGGCTGGAAGAAGCTGAAGAGCTTATTCATGCCATTCGGAATGGTACTATAGATGCCTTGGCCGTACAGGGGCCAGAAGGGCCTCGGATATTTACGCTAAAAGATTCTAATCACGCCTACCGTACCCTCATCGAAGAAATGAATGAGGGAGCCATCACTTTAGACCAAAAAGCGGTAATCCTATACAGCAATGCCTGTTTTGCAAATCTGGTCAACCGTGGCCTTGAACAGGTAATTGGCTCGTCATTCTACGATTTTATACCAACAGCTTTTCAATCGCAATTTGAAGAACTTTTTCAAATGGGTTGGACAGGAAAAAGTAAAGGTGAAATTCCCCTGAAAAGTGGCACTGGGGTCTTACTGCCGTTTTCCATGGCCATGAGTGCACTACAGTTTGACGATATACCAGTGGTGGGCGTAGTATTGACAGACCTGTCTGCCCAAAAAGAAATTCAGGCCATCAAAAACCTGGTAGATATTCAGAATGCCATTATTGATAAAAAAAATGAAGAGCTAAAGTACCAGGAAATAGCCAGGAAAGAGGCCGAGCAGCAACGTTTGCTCATGGATGCTATGCCCCAAATTGCTTGGATTTCTGAACCCGACGGAAGCGTAAGTAACCTCAATCGCCGCTGGTACGACTATACGGGAGCTGACTTTAATCCAACCAGCTGGACCTGGAGCGATTTTATTCATCCCGAAGATATGCACCTCACTTTTACCCGTTGGCAGCATTCCTTAGATACGGGGGATATCTACGAAATTGAATACCGACTGCGTGCCGCCAATGGCGTATATCGCTGGATGCTCGGTCGTACAGTACCCATCAAAAACAAAAGTGGTAAGATAACAATCTGGGTTGGCACGGCTACCGATATCCACGATTACAAGGTGATGTTAGAAGAACTGGCACTAGCCAAACAGCAATTAAGCACTAAAAATGAAGAGTTAAATAAGACCAATGTAGATCTGGATAACTTCGTCTATACGGCGTCGCACGACCTGAAGTCGCCCGTAGCTACCTTGCAAGGCTTCATCACTTATTTGTCTAAAAGGTTAACGGGGCGGCTAGATGAAAAAGAAAGCAAAATTATGGAGATGGTGCAGCACTCTACGGATAAACTGCTCAATACCATTCGCGATTTAACTGAAATTACCAAAGTTCAGAAAGATTCCTATCTGGAAAAGGAAATGATATCCTTCCACGAATTATTCGATGATGTGAAAACCGATCTGACAACGCTTATAACCAAAGTGGGTACCGTTTTCATTGTTGACTTTCAGGTAGAAGGAATTATTTATGCCCGTAAAAATTTACGCAGCATCCTTTACAACTTGTTGAGTAATGCGGTGAAATATCATTCCCAAAGGCCTTCTAAAGTATACGTGAGTACGTATGTTCAAAATGGAAATACGGTACTTGTCATCAATGACAATGGCTTGGGGTTAAAGCCAGTGCAATTGACCAAGGTCTTTACGATGTTCAAGCGTTTTCACGACCATGTGGAAGGAAGCGGAATAGGCTTATACATGATCAAGCGGATGATCGAAAATAATGGAGGTAGGATTGAAGTAGTAAGCGAAGAAGGCCAAGGCTCCACTTTTACAGTATATTTCCAGAATTAATTTATTGGGAGAGTAAATGAGCGATCTTTTCCTCGGTCAGAGGCTTGTTCAAATACGCTTTTACACCAAGTGACTGCGCTAGAGCTATGTCGTGCTGGTTGTTGGAAGAAGTGAGAATCACTATCCGAGTATGAGTAATAATTTCTTCATTGAATTTTTTTAGCTCCTCCAGCAGCTCCAGGCCATTCATCACTGGCATATTCACATCAAGAAAAATAATCTCCGGACAAAGGTCTTTCATAAGGGGATTATTACAAAAGCACAAATTCTGCAAAAAATCCAGGGCTTCTGCGCCATTGTGTTTAATAACAATGGTATCGGTAATGCCCATTTCTTCAATAATAAGTTGATTGTAAAAGTTAGCAATGTTGTCGTCGTCTACTAGTAAAATACTTTTGAGTTTTTTCATGTAGGTACCAATAGGTGAAAAAATAGGAAGGCCTTAAGCGTATACGGATAAAGAGGGAGTAAGTTAGGTATAAAATATAAGCCATTGAATAGCAGCAGTAGAGGTAAGCTGCCAACCAGTAGTCTGCTTAGAATATTACCTGTTCATGTATCATAGCTAAAAAAAGATTTATCAGTCCTGATTATTAGGGAAATTGACTTGAGTAATTTATATTAGTAGTAATTCAGTAGGAAAAATTAATAAAAGTTTGCTTAATTACGGTTTTTGTAGTGTAAAAATATAAAATTGATGGATTTTGTTGTTTTTAATGTAATTAAACAGGATAGTAAAAAAATAAGTTGAGCCTATTTTTCTTTGAGTAATTCATTTCTTTGATTTCTAGTATTTTAACCATCCCTCTATGGAAAATCGACTACCTTATCAGGAAGGCCCCGGTGCTGGAACGCTCAAAGCGCTAAGTGCCGCTGATGTGCTTGCTGGAGTGATAAAGTCAGCCTTGGATGGTATAGTAGTCTTCAAAACAATATTTGATGCAGAAGAAGGTTTACAGGACTTTGAATGTGTCCTGTTGAATCCAGTGGCAGAACAAATATTGGGGCGTAGCAGCCAGGAGCTTATCGGACGATCACTTAAGCAGGAATGGCCGTTTATTCACCAAGATGGCCTTTTTGAGAATTATTGCTGGGTGATGGAAACGGGTCAGCCTTTTCATTATGATTTCTATTACTCTCACCAAGGGCTTGCCCAGTGGTACCATCTAGCTGTAGTAAAAATAAATAATGGGCTGGTTATTAATTTTTCTCCTACGGCTGATAACCAACAAAATGATACCCATTTAAGAAATAACCGAGAAGCCACCCAATTGGCTGAAATTCTGCCTCACCTGATCTGGCAAACCAATGCCGATGGACTTAGTACCTTCTTTAATAACCAATGGTATGCCTTTACAGCCCTAAGTTTTGCCGAAAGCAAAGGGGATGGTTGGTTAAGGTTATTGCACCCCGACGATGCCCAGCACACCCGCGACATTTGGCAAAATTCTTTACAATCAGGCCAGCCTTTTGAAGTGGAATTCCGTCTTCGTCGGGCTGATAGACAATATCGCTGGTTTTTGAGCCGGGTTATTCCGGTCAGAAACAAGCGCGAGGAAATTACGCAGTGGGTAGGTACCGCAACCGATATTCAGGAGCAAAAGCAGGTTGAAGAAGAATTGAGACAAAGTAAAACGCGTGAACTTGCCTCGCACCTGGCTTCAGAGGCCGCTCACCTAAATCTGGAGGCCGTTTTGTCAAGGCTAGATGAAGGGTTGGTCATGCTGGATAATGAATACCGGTTAACCTATGTCAACTATAAAGCACTGGAATTTTCAGGTAAAACCTGGGATCAAGTCAAAGGAAAGCGAATTTGGGAGATCGTTCCTAACCTCGAGAACTCAGATTTTCATCAGGTATTATTAAAAGTAGCCACTGAGAGAGCAACCCATATCGTTGACCTTTTTCGGATATTCAAAGGAACCTGGTACGAAATCAGGGTGTATCCTGCTCATCAGGGCATTATCTTTTTTTTCCGGGACATTACACACCGCAAGCACGCCGAGCAAGCCGTACGCCGGAGCGAAGAGAAGTTCCGCTTTATGACCGAGTTTATTCCCCAGATTGTATGGACTGCCAACCCCGATGGTCAGCTGGATTATTATAGTGGCCGCTGGATGGAATATACGGGCTTAACCTTGCAGGAGTCAATGGGTAAAGGCTGGTATACATCCCTGCATCCCGATGACTATCAAGCCACGATCGATAGCTGGGACAAAGCCCGAGAAGCCACCAAGGAATATAAGATTGAGCATCGACTTAGGCATAAAGAAGGCGAGTACCGGTGGTTTCAAACCCACGCTTTGCCCCTCAGAGATGCGAAAGGTAAAATCATCAAATGGTTCGGTACAGCTACGGATATTGAAAGCGAACGTCAGAACCTGGAAATGCTCAACAGCATGAAAGAAGAACTGAGCCGGAAGAATGAAGAATTGAGTCGTATCAATGTAGATTTAGATACCTTCGTCTATACCGCCTCTCACGATCTAAGGGCACCTATCAATACTTTGCAAGGGCTAATGGCCATGTTTACCCGAAAACTGGATGGCGTGTTGGATGAAGGGGACGATAAATTGCTTGGCCTGATTGATATTTCAATTACCAAGCTCCTGGGCGTTATCCACGACCTGAGTGAAATTTCTAAAATTCAAAAAGACCTGGAATCTGAAAAGGAATCAGTCGACATCCGGGAATTGTTGATTGACATACAATCGGATCTCACCCCAATTATTATAGAGTCGGGTGTTCAAATTACAGCTGACTTTCAGGTAGATAGTGTGCTATATGCCAGGAAAAATGTCCGTACTATTTTGTATAATTTGCTTAGCAATGCCATTAAATACCGTTCTCGCACGCGGCCAGCTCAAGTACACCTGGCTACCAGGATAGAGCACAACAACTTGGTACTCTCTGTCTCTGACAATGGCTTAGGCTTATCTCCTATCCAATTATCAAAGTTGTTTTCCCTCTTCAAACGCTTTCATAACCATACCGAAGGGAGCGGTATTGGGTTGTATATGATTAAGCGAATAGTTGAAAATAATGGAGGTCGGATCGAAGTAGACAGCGTAGAAGGCCAGGGTACTACGTTTACAGTATATTTTACATTAAACAATGAACAATAAACAATAAACAATAAACAATAAACAATAAACAATAAACAATCGGCCATTTAAAAATACTGTAATAACATTGGGTTGTTAGAAGGGCTTGATAACTTTACGGCGAGGTGTTTTTCTGAGGGCAGAAAGCCGCCGATGTCCTACAAGCCACTATGAATCCAGTCAATCCAATACTTAAGATAAAAAGAGAAGATGCGCTGAATTATCACTCGCACGGCCAACCTGGCAAAATTGAAGTAGTTCCCACCAAAATGCTTAGCTCACAATTGGATTTGGCATTGGCCTATTCGCCAGGCGTAGCCGAGCCCTGCAAAGAAATTGCCGCCAACCCCGATGATGTGTATAAATATACTGCCAAGGGAAACCTGGTAGGCGTTATCAGCAACGGCACAGCAGTTTTAGGGCTGGGTAATATTGGCCCCGCGGCCTCTAAGCCAGTCATGGAAGGCAAAGGCGTTCTATTCAAAAAATTTGCAGGCATTGATGTTTTCGATATTGAAATCGATTGCCAGGACCCGGAACAGTTTATTAAAATTGTAAAATCGCTGGAACCTACGTTTGGTGCCATCAATCTGGAAGACATTAAAGCGCCCGAATGCTTCATTATTGAGCAAACCCTGCGGCGCGAGATGAATATCCCCGTCATGCACGACGATCAGCACGGAACGGCTATTATTACGTCCGCAGCCCTGTTGAATGCGCTGGAATTGGTGGAAAAAGAAATAGCCCATATCAAGCTGGTAGTCAATGGAGCTGGTGCGGCGGCTATTGCCTGTACCAAGCTTTACCTGGCGTTGGGTGTGCAAAAAGACAATATCATTATGAACGATATTGGTGGCATTCTGCACGTAAGCCGTACCGACCTGGACGACACACGACGGGAATTTGCTACCGAAAAGCCTATCAATTCTCTGCTGGAGGCTATGGAAGGAGCCGATGTATTCCTGGGCTTATCGGCAGCCAACTGTATTACTCCGGAGCATATTCAACGGATGGCACCCAATCCCATTGTGTTTGCACTGGCCAATCCTGACCCTGAAATTAGTTACGACTTAGCTATGGAATCGCGGAAGGATATCATTATGGCTACTGGCCGCTCCGACCATCCAAACCAGGTAAATAATGTGCTGGGCTTTCCCTATATTTTCCGTGGTGCCCTAGATGTCCGGGCCACCGAAATCAATGAAGCCATGAAGCTGGCGGCGGTCTATGCCATTGCCGGATTAGCAAAAGAACCTGTTCCTGAAGCCGTAAATAAAGCATATGACAATAAAATACTGTCGTTTGGTACGGATTATTTGATTCCTAAACCGCTCGATCCGCGTTTAATTACGACTATTTCCCCGGCAGTAGCCCGAGCAGCCATCGAGTCGGGTATGGCACGTCGGGTCATTGAAGACTGGGATGCCTATCACCTGGAGTTAGAGCGGCGCGTAGGGTTAGATCAGAAACTGATGACCCGCATTATTCAACGAGCCAAACAACGGCCTCAGCGAATCGTGTTTGCCGAAGCAGATAACTATAAAATTCTGAAAGCTGCCCAGATTATTCAAGACGAGGGCATTGCTATACCCATCTTGCTGGGCAACAAAACGCTTATTCGTCAGTTGATGGAGGAGAATCACTTCGATCTGCACGACTGTGCCATTATCGATACCGGCGAAGAGACTGCCCTTCGCGAACAGTACGGGGAGCTGATGTATGCTGCCCGACAGCGGAAAGGCATTACTCCGTATGATGCGAAGCGACTGATGCGCGACCGCAACTACTTTGGTGCTATGATGGTAGCCCACGGCGAAGCTGATGCCCTCATCTCTGGTCTTACCAAGGAATATGCCCGTACCATCCGCCCAGCTTTGCAAGTGATTGGGGTAAAACCAGGCGTGAACAAAGTGGCTGGTATGTACATCATTAACAATAAAGATCGCACCTACTTCCTGGCCGACACCACGGTAAATATTAACCCAACGGTAGATGAACTGGTCGACATCGTGGGGCTTACTGCCGAGCGGGTACGCTTCTTTGATATCGAGCCACGTATTGCCCTATTATCTTACTCAAACTTTGGTTCCAACAAAGGAGACTCGCCCGAAAAGGTGATGGAAGTAGTCCGTAAATCGAAAGAGAAATACCCGACACTGATTATTGATGGGGAAATTCAAGCAAACATTGCGCTGAATACCAGGCTGCTGCGCGAGAATTATCCTTTTAGCGAGTTAGCCGCCAACGGTGCCAATACGCTGATATTCCCAGACTTGAATTCAGGCAACATTGCTTACAAGCTTTTGCAGGAGATTGGCGGTGCCGAAGCCATTGGTCCTATCCTGATGGGCATGCGCAAACCCGTCCATGTGTTGCAATTGGGTAGCTCTGTGCGAGAAATCGTCAACATGGTTGCCATTGCCGTAGTAGACGCCCAGGGAGAGGTGAGGAGTTGAAAGTGTATGAGTTGAAAGTGGAGAGAGAAAAGTTTAAAGTATAGGATTCAATGCCTTGATTCAACAACTTTCAACTCTCCACGCTAAACTCTCCACTCCTTACACTTTTACTTTAAACTTTCTACTCTAAACTCATAAACTCAAAAATGATTACCTACTTAGACGGCAAACTTGCCTACAAAGACCCGGCTTACGTTATTATTGATGTGGGTGGCGTGGGTTACCAAGTCCGCATTTCTCTTCAAACGTATAGTTCCCTGCAAGGGAGTGAACGGTGTAAACTGCATACCTATTTAAGTATCCGTGAAGATGCCCACACCCTGTATGGCTTCTTCGAAATGGAAGAAAGGACGCTTTTTCTTGATCTGATTAGTGTGTCGGGTATTGGCCCAAATACTGCACTGGTGATGCTATCTTCCTTGTCTTCTTCCGAAATAAAATACGCTATTATGGTAGAAAACCTGAAAGTAATTCAGGGGATCAAAGGCATTGGTGCCAAAACCGCTCAGCGGGTTATATTGGAATTGAAGGATAAATTAAAAAAAGAAAATTACACGACTGGTACTACGGCAGGAACTAATATTCCAACCTTGGCTAACAATACCGTCCGAAACGAGGCGTTATCTGCCTTGGTAACATTAGGCATTGCCCGAAATGTGGCTGAAAAAAGTATAGAAGCTATTTTGAAAAAAGAAGGAGACCAGGTTACTTTGGAACAACTGATCAAATTAGCACTTAGGTAAATAAGTTTATGATCAAACTCATCTACTTTTTTAGTACAATTGCAATAAAGCTTATCCATACATCAGCACATCAGTAAATTAGCACATATATTTATGATGGTCTTTGCTGTAAAAAAGAGCTTAATTCTGAATTATTAGCGATACTCAAATTCTTTTATTCGCATCATTTTGGTGAGGTCTACCCAACACATTCTTATTTCCAGCGGTGTAATAGTTTCTTTGGTGACTTGGCTATCTGTAGGGGAACCGACCCGCTACTCAGCTTCGCGTGATTGGGAAATTCCCGAAAATGAGATGCTAGCTCCTGCAGATACGACCAATGAAGACAGTCTTCGCAATGCCACATACAAGCCCGGTCGCCGACCTACGTTCAAATTGCGCGACCGTTATGGCGACCAGTTTAACAACCGTACCGGCAATTCGCCTCTGTTGCTGAAAAAGCCTTCTAACATTAAGATGGAGTACCAGGCTGATACTGCCGGGAATGTAACCATCTATGAAAAGGCGGGTAACGTCGATTACCGTCCGCCTACCCAGATGAACTTCGAGCAGTTTACTAAGATTCAGGATCGCCAGGTGCTGCGCAACTATTGGCGGGCCAAAGCAGAAGCTGCCGATGGCAAGAGTGAAGTAAGCAATAAGCGGATTATTCCGAAAATCAATGCCGGGCCACTCATTGATCGGCTTTTTGGAGGTAGTTACATCGATTTTCAGCCCAACGGCTTTGTAAACCTAAACTTCGGCGGGCAATTTCAACGGATAGACAATCCATCCATACCTGTCCGGCAGCAACGCACCGGAAACTTCGTGTTTGACCAGCAGGCCAGTGTCAACTTTCAGGGGAAAGTAGGAGAGAAGCTCAAGATTACCGCCAATTACGATACCAAAGCCAGCTTCAACTTCGAGAACAATATTAAGGTTCAGTACACCGCTGGCGAGGAGGACATTATTCAGAAGCTGGAAATCGGTAACGTTAGCATGCCGCTGACCAGCACGCTTATTTCGGGTGTGCAAAACCTGTTTGGGGTACGTACCCAGCTCAAATTTGGTAGATTGAATGTCGGAATAATTGCGGCAAACCAGCGCTCGCGTACCGATGGCATCAGTGTGAAAGGCGGAGTCCAAACCAAGAATTTTGAAATTCGGGTGGATGGCTACGAAGAAAACAAGCACTTTTTCCTGTCGCAGTTTTTCCGGGACAAATACGAGTCGTCCCTGAAAAACCTGCCCATGATTACCTCCGGGGTAAACGTTACCCGCGTCGAAGTATACATCACCAACCGGACGAACAATACTGAAACCCTGCGAAATGTGGTCGGTTTTGCCGATTTGGGTGAGCCTAAACCTTATAATAAAGAGAATACACTGGTTACAATCAAAGTGCCTGGAGGCCCGGTAGATAATCTCACAAACGACTTGTTTACTCAGGTTACTACTACTTATCGAGCTTTTCGAGATGTAGATAAAACCAACGCTACTTTGGAAGGTGCAGGAGGATCAGCAACTGACACGGTAGGTTTGAGAAAGGCCAGGGACTTTGAATTGCTTCGTTCATCGCGGAAACTGTCTCCAGCCGAATATTCTTTTAATTCCCAACTAGGATATATTTCGCTGACTTCTCCGCTGCGCAATGATGAAATACTCGCGGTAGCTTATGAATATTCCTTTGAAGGAAGGCCGTATAAAGTAGGGGAATTGACGGAAGATTATTCCACCCGTACAGACAAAGAAGTGATTGCATTGAAACTGCTGAGGTCTTCTACTTTGCGCAACAATACCCATTTGCCGATGTGGAACCTGATGATGAAGAACATCTATTCCCTGAACTCAAACCAGATTAACCGGGAGGGATTTCAGTTGCGCATCATTTACAAAGATGACCTGACCGGAGTGGATAATCCTTATATTCAGGAAGGTCTGAAGCTGAAAGAAGTACCACTGGTACAGGTGTTTGGGCTCGATCGCCTTAATCCGCAGCTAGATCCGCAGGTAGATGGAAACTTCGATTATGTGGAAGGAATCACCATTGATAGCCGTTATGGACGGGTCATTTTTCCAGTGTTGGAGCCTTTCGGTAGTTGGATTGCTTCCTCCAATAACACGGCTGCTCAGCGACTGAATCCTCGCCGGTTCCAGCCGGATGAAGCTCCTTTGGAAGAAAAGTATGTGTTTAGAACACTGTACCGTTCTACCCAAGCTGATGCAGCGCAGGTAGCAGCCAAGAATAAGTTTTTTATCAAGGGTAGTTTTCAATCTACTTCCTCCAGCGAAATTATTCTGCCAGGCATTGGCATCGATGAAACTTCCATTTCGGTTACGGCTGGCGGGGTGCCACTGGTTGCTGGGCAAGATTATATAGTGGAGGCACAGCTAGGCCGTTTGCGAATTATCAATGAAAGCGTCCTGAATTCAAATCAGGAGATTAAGATTAATTTTGAAAAACCGGATTTATTTAACAACCAAATTAAAACGTTGCTGGGTACGCGCCTAGATTTTGCCGTAAGCAAGGACATTAATATTGGTGCTACCGCCATGCGCCTGCGCGAACGGCCTACGCTTACCCGGATTAGCATGGGCAACGAGCCGGTGAACAACACCATTTTCGGCTTCGATGTGAATTACAAAAAGAACTCCCAGTTTCTGACCAAGCTGGTTGATCTGCTGCCTTTCCTGCAAACCAAGGAAGTGTCTACGATAACCTTCGCTGGTGAATACGCGAAACTGATTCCTGGAGTAGCACCATTGGCGCAAAGCAATGCCTTTATCGACGACTTCGAAGGCTCCGAAACCCCTTTCGACTTGACCCGCCAACCCATCAAATGGCGGCTGGGAGCTACGCCAGATCTAGCCAAAGGAGCAAAGGCTACAGATAATGATGTTAGCTATGCATTCCAACGCGCCAAATTATCTTGGTATAATATTGATAATTTGTTCTACCGCGGAGCAAGTGGCCGGGGGGCTCCGGAAGATATCACAAATGCGGATATGGATAACCATTATATTCGGCCCATATCACAGCAGGAGATTTTTCCGTATCGGGCTACGCAACAGGTTCAAGTAAATGAAACTACACTCGATTTGGCTTATTATCCTTCCGAACGAGGGCCTTATAATTATAATACAGATTTAGATGAAAATGGCCTTTTGCTAAAAGCCAACACGGATAATTATAAAAATAACTTTGGAGCGATTACCCGCGCCATATCCTACGACATAGACTTTGACAATTCCAACGTACAGTACATAGAGTTCTGGATGATGGATCCGTTCTTAGGGGGAACCAGAGGAGCCGTATTGGATGGGAAAAATAATACACCCAATACCACAGGTGGTAAATTATACTTCAACTTAGGAAATATTTCCGAGGACGTAATGAAGGATGGCATGCATGCTTTCGAAAATGGACTGCCAACGGATATAACAGACCCCAATCAGAAAACAAAATACAAAGATAATAAATGGGGGCGGGTGACTACGCAGCAGTTCCTAACCAATGCCTTTGCCAATACAGCCCGTGCCACCCAGGATGTCGGTTTGGATGGATTAAATGATGCAGATGAAGCCTCCTACTTTAAACCTTATCTTGATAATATAAAAAATGTTGTTAAAGGAGATGCTCTTGCTAGAATTCTGGCTGATCCCTCGGCTGATAATTTTCAATATTATCTGGGTCCTGAATTGACGGGGA
This sequence comes from Bacteroidota bacterium, assembly GCA_040385915.1. GTDB lineage: Bacteria > Bacteroidota > Bacteroidia > Cytophagales > ES-bin-26 > ES-bin-26. The sequence goes on along the minus strand of JAZKGK010000138.1, from coordinate 22,357 downwards.
AGAAGATACTGGAACGTTATAAAAGCTACTATGGGATGGAGAATAACTCGCCTGAAGTAGCTGGAAATGAGATTTATACTCCTGCTTCTACCACCATTCCCGATAATGAAGATCTGAATACCGACAATACCATCAGTGATATTGAGTCTTATTACCAATATGCCATTGATTTAATGCCAGGAAAATTAGAAAAAGGGCAAGGGTATATTGTAGATAAAGTTGTAGCAGAGGTACTAGATGTCAATAAAAAACCGGACAGAGTCACGTGGTATCAGTTTCGTATACCCATCCGCGAATTTACGAGCAAAGTCAATGACATCAATGGGTTTAAGTCTATCCGTTTTATGCGGATGGTCATGACTGGATGGAGTGAGCCCGTGGTATTGCGGATGGCGCAATTTCAGATGGTAGCCAACCAGTGGCGTGCCTACCAGGGCGATCTAACGGCCAAAGCGGGGAAAGAAACGGGACTAGAACTTTACGATGAACGGTTCAAGGTAGCCTCGGTCAATGTGGAGGAGAATGGTCAGGCATTGGAAGGTAAAACGCCTTATGTATTGCCCCCTGGCTTTATACGCGACAGAGATATTTCTACCCTGAATAACCGGGCTATCAACGAGCAATCCATGAAGCTGTCGATGACCGACCTGGAGGATGGCGATGCAAGGGCAGTTTTTAAAAATACTTCTTTCGATTTTATTAATTACAAGCGTTTGAAAATGTTTGTCCATGCCGAACCAAACGGCTTAGGAACAATTAAGGACAACGAAGTTTCAGCCTTTATTCGCGTGGGTACTGACTTTACCGAAAACTATTACGAGGTGGAAGTGCCGCTGAAAATTACCCCTTTCGATGCAGTGAACTGTAAGAATGATGCTGCCTGTTTGGAAAGGGATGATACCAGAAGGATTGTCTGGCCAGACATGAATGAAATTGATGTGGCTTTCGACGATCTGATTATGGCCAAGGCAGAGCGTAACAACCTAGGCAAATCGTTGGTGACGCCTTATACCGCTATGAGTTTAGTGAATGGCCGGTTTAAGATTACTGTAGTCGGCAATCCTGACATTAGTGCGGTGCAGACCATTATGGTCGGTATGCGTAACCCGATACAGAAGGAAAATGACGACCACGCTACCAAGTCGTTTACTATCTGGGTCAATGAATTGCGGGCCTCGCAGTTCGACCAGGAAGGTGGTTACGCAGCCTTAGGACGACTTAATTTGAAGCTGGCGGATTTCGCCAATATTACGGCCACTGGCAATATTCAAACCTACGGTTTTGGAGGCATTCAGCAGAAAATTTCTGAACGTGCTCGGGCCACGACTGCCATCTGGGGCATTGCGGGCAATGTGGCTTTAGATAAATTATTGCCTAAACAATTGGGCTTGCGGCTACCCATGTTTGCCAGCTACGAAAGCCAAACCATCACGCCCCGGTTCAACCCGCTTGACCCGGATACGCGGCTCGATATTTCGCTGCAAAAGTTTGGCGACGATGAGGAAAGAAAGAGAAATTACCGCAGTCTGGTTGTAGATCAGACAACCAAGCGAAGCATTAACTTTACCAATATTCAAAAGGTAAAGATGAAAGCAGACGCCAAAAGTCATTTCTATGATATTGAAAACCTGTCTTTTACCTACGCTTATAGCGACATAACCCGCAGCAATATCAATATTGAATCGTACTCTTTCAAAACCTACAAAGGTTCGTTGGCTTATACCTTCGTAAACAAGGCCAAATCGATTGAGCCATTTAAGAACCTCAAGTTTCTTGATTCTCCATACCTGAAACTGATCAAGGATTTTAATTTTTCACTGGCTCCCAGTAGCATTACTGTCCGTGGAGACCTGGATCGGCAAATTATTCGGACGCAGCTCCGCAATGGTGCAGCAGGAATTGCGGGTATTCTACCCACTTTTGAAAAGTACTATACCTTCAACCGCTCCTACGATGTGCGCTGGAACCTTACCCAAGGTCTGGCCCTGGATTATACGTCTACTGTCAATTCCGTGATCGATGAACCCATTGGTGATATCAATGACCAGGAAATCAGACCGGGCTTTACTAAGCGCGATTCGTTGCGGCAAAACTTCTATAACCTGGGTCGGATGAAAAACTTCAACCAGCGAGTAGGCGCTACGTACCACGTGCCCTTAGACAAATTTCCACTGACTGACTGGCTGGCTGCCGATGTTACCTACGCTGCCGGCTACATCTGGCAAGCAAGCTCTTATGGCTTACGCGACGATGACACCACTGAGTTTAGTCAGAAGAAGGGTTTTCTTTTTGGTAATACTATCCAGAATACCCGTGAAAGAGGTGTAACGGGCAAGATTGACTTGGTAAAACTCTACAGCAAGGTGAGTTTCCTCAAGGGAATAAATTCACCTCCTCCCAGGCGGCCACCGAGTAGACCTGATCCGAGAGATAGTACACAAAAGCTGATGCCTCCACCGAAAAATTTCACTTTACTCAAGGGAGTCGTGCGCCTATTAATGAGCTTGCGTTCCATCAACTTTACCTACAATATTCAGGAAGGAACAATCTTACCCGGATTTTTGCCTACTCCACGCTTCTTGGGGATGGATAGCAGTTTCTCGCAGCCGGGTTGGGGCTTTATATTGGGAAGCCAGGATGGTTCTATTCGTGAAAAATTAGCTAATAGCCATTTGCTGTCCCATTCTAAGAACACAAGCTTGCAATTTACCCAGAACCGGATTACTAACCTGAATTTGCAAACGTCGCTGGAGCCATTCAAGGATTTCCGTATCCAGGTTACAGCCAAAAAATCGGAAACGGACGAGTTCCGTACTTTCTACCGCGATTCGACTGGTAAAGGAGAGTTCGGAGACTTTAGTCCCATCCGTACTGGTTCGTATAATATCTCGTTTATCTCCATTGCCACCGCCTTTAAAAACAGCAGTGATCCTGACAATTCAGAGACCTTCGTGAAGTTCCAGGAGTACCGGGATGTTATCCAAACGCGGTTGACCAGAGAACGAAATCCACGCGCCGATACCAGTTTTAACCCCAATTCACAGGATGTGCTTTTGGGTGCTTTCTTAGCAGCTTATAGCGGCAAAGATCCCAAGACAATGAATTTGTCGCCTTTTCCGGCCATTCCTCTACCCAACTGGCGGGTAGATTATGCTGGTTTGTCCCGATTGGAAGGGCTGAAGAAAATTTTCTCTCAGATTAACATTACCCACAGCTATACCTCTACCTATACTGTGGGGAATTATACCTCTTCGCAGGAATACCGTCCAGAGAACTATGGTTCCGATTTCATTGGAATTAACCAACGGGATTATCCGATACCGCCGACGCACGAGTACAACCAGCAGGGGCAGGTAATTCCAGTGTACGTAGTAACCCAGGCCAGCATAACTGAGCGGTTTTCTCCCCTGATTGGGATTAATATTCGTACCCAGAGCAAGATTACCGCTAAATTGGAGTACAACCAGGAACGCAGCCTTACCTTAACCCTCAATAACTCCCAACTGAATGAAATGAGCAACAAAGGGCTGGTTATTGGCATGGGTTACAGCAAGTCGAACATGAAGCTGCCCATCAAGTCGCAGGGGCGGACCATTGTGCTGAAGAATCAGGTAGACTTCCGCTTCGATCTCACCATCCGCGATACTCGGACCATTCAGCGTACCTTAGCTAGCAGGGATTCTGCTGGCGTTAGTATACCCGGCTCGAACACGATTACAGCAGGTAACATTAACTTTCAGCTGAAGCCTACAATCAATTATGTAGTCAGTCAACGGCTCAATGTTCAGCTATATTTTGAACGCACGGTAAATGAACCCCTCATTACCAGTTCATACCGCAGAAGTGGTACTTCGTTTGGTGTGCAACTGCGTTTCAACCTGGCCGAATAGTCCGCAATCCTTGGTCAGTAGGCAATAGTGAATAAGTCATTTCACTACCAACTACTGACCAGGGACTACTGATTTTTCAAAAACTTTTTAACTTGCCAGCCGAATTTCATTGCGATATACCTTAACTTGCGAACCGTAAACTAATCCAATAATTTACCTTGATGAACTTACCAGAGAACCTCCAATACACCAAAGACCACGAGTGGATAAGAATAGAAGGCGAAACAGCATACGTTGGCATTACTGATTTTGCTCAAAAGGAATTGGGTGACATCGTATTTATTGAAATTGAAACGTTGGGCAAAGAAATTTCCCAAAATGAGGTATTTGGAACGGTAGAAGCTGTGAAGACAGTTTCAGATTTGTTTATTCCTGTTTCTGGTAAAGTGCTGGAAATAAATCCCTTGCTGAATTCAGAACCCGAGCTGGTCAATTCAGATCCTTATGGAAAAGGCTGGATGATTAAAATGAGCATATTAAATACCACTGAGCTAACATCGCTTTTGAGTGCAGATACCTATGCTGGCCTGGTAGGTGCTTAAAGGCATCTCAATGAAAAGAAAGGAAAGCCCTGAAGTATCGGGGCTTTTTTTTGAACTATAGCGCAAGTAAGTAGATCGGTTCGCCGAAGCGGTGCTGATAAATGAACAATTTAAACGTCAACTAACCATGAAACACCTTGTTTTATTTGCTCTTTGCCTGCTGGCGATGAGTTTCATTCCCGCCAATCAGAAACAAATTTTTCCTACCAAGCTAGAAATTATTATACGAAACGACTTAGGAAACCTGGTTGAAGGCGCATCAGTCCAACTGTTCAAAACCCAGGAGGATTACGACAAAGGTGAGAAGCCAGTTACGGAAATCAAGAAAACGGATGCCAAAGGAAAAGTGGTTTTTAGTGACCTGGAAACCGTCGCTTATTATGTGCAAGCCGAAAAAGGTGATATGAGTAACCAGGGCGCCGGGGCAAAAACCATTCCCCTGGTAGCCAAAAAAATGAATAAGATTACCATCATCATTTCTGAATAGGTGGGGAATGCTCTATGAAGAGTAAATAATGATTAGTAAGTAGAAATAAGCCATTACCTATGCGCGTACTGATTCATTCAGTTGAAATTATAGACCCCTCTTCTCCCTTCCACGGACAGAAAAAAGATGTATTGGTAGAAGAAGGTAAAATCCGGGAGATCGCTGATCGGATAGATCAGGAAGCAGACCATATTTTTGAAGCAACAGGATTGTGTTTGTCCGTAGGCTGGCTCGAAATGCGTGTATCGGCCAAAGACCCTGGCCAGGAACACAAAGAAGACCTGCAATCAGTAAGCCGGGCGGCATCGGCGGGTGGCTTTACCGAAATCGCGGTTTTGCCCGATACCCATCCCACCGTGCAAACCAAGGAAGGAGTTATTTATCAGTTGAGGGCAGGGGAGAGAGGAGCCGTTCGTATTCATCCTATTGCTGCCGTTACACTTAAAAACGAAGGCAAGGAACTGGCTGAAATGATTGATTTGCATACAGCGGGCGCTGTCGCTTTTTCGGACGGAGAGCAGCCGATCTGGCATGCCGATATTTTTGTAAAAACCCTGCAATACCTTCAACCCTTCGGTGGCCTTCTCATCAACCGACCCGAAGACACGATGCTTTCCCGTTTTGGAACGATGAATGAAAGCGTGTCTAGCACCATGCTTGGCTTGAAAGGCATGCCCAAGCTGGCCGAAGAAATGATGATTCGACGGGATTTAGACCTGCTTGGTTATGTGTTTCCCCAAGCGAATAACCAGCCAACTAACGTAGTTTTACACTTTTCAGTCATTTCTAGTGCTGGCTCCGTGGCGCTGATCCGTGAAGCCAAACGCAAGGGTTGGCCAGTGAGTTGTGACATAGCAGCGCATCAGATCGCCTTTGATGATACCGCATTGGCCGATTTTGATACCAACCTGAAGGTCAATCCTCCTTTTCGTAGCCAGGAAGATATCGCCGCTTTGTGGGAGGGGCTGGCTGATGGTACCATCGATGTCATTGTATCGGATCACAACCCGCAGGATGAGGAATGCAAAAAGCTGGAATTCGATTTGGCAGAGTTTGGAGTGATTGGATTAGAAACGGTCTTTGCTGTCATTAATACCCATAATCCAGGTTTGCCACTGCACCAGATCATTGAAAAACTGACGGTTCAACCTCGCCGGATTTTGCGCCTAACCCAACCCCAGATTGCCGTAGGACAACCCGCCAACCTAACACTATTCGATCCGCAGAAAGAATGGATCTACACGGAGGCTACCATCCGCTCCAAATCCCGCAATTCCCCTTTCATCGGGGCAAAGCTAAAAGGCAAAGCCATTGTCACAATGAACAATAATCAATTAACAATTAACAATTAACAATTAACAATGTCGTATTTTTCCTGGGAGTGAAAGTTGGGAAAAGGATAAAAGCGTTTCTCCAACTTCTTAAAGTAACCGCTAAGCTAAACCCATTGTTAATTGATCATTGTTAACTGTTCATTGAAATGAAGCATGCTATTTTGAAGGTTGCCTTTTTTTTTGGCTTAGTGTCCGGGGGAGTTGCTTTTACCTTTTTTCTTTTTTTATACTGGAAAGCAACAGATCCGTTAAATAACGGTCGGTTGTTGATGGATTGCCTGAGTGGATTATTATTTGTGATTGCCGCACTTCTGTACTTTCGGAAAGTTATCCGGGGTGGATGGTTGCATTTTTGGGAAGCACTGTCCATCGGTTTTTTAACTAATCTATTGAGTGCCTTGGTCTCGGCGGTACTTATCTTATTGTTTATCACAAAAGTAGATACGAGCGTATTGCCCACCCACCTACATCAGTTGGAGCAAATGCTGTTGCTGCGGAAAAAAGAATACGTGATTCTGGCAGGGGAAGACAATTTTAAGCGACAACTGGAGCAGACCCGATTAACCACCCCAATGGATATGTTTTGGGATGAATTGGGCAAAAAAGGCATCATTGGTTTTTTCCTGGTGCTGTTTGTTTCTATCCTTCTTCGCCGGCAAACGTACAGCATTATCAATCCAGGTGGGCCAACAGAAAAAACGCCCGGTTGAAAACTATCGCCTATTCCTTCATTCTATATATATTACCGTTTGTCAGTGAATGATTGCCCAGTACAACTGATTTTAGATATGTTTACCTAATTACAATATTTAACCTTAACTCACCTCTTTTCATGGAAACAACTACTAAACCTTCTACCGCCGGAATTGCCCTGAAATGGGGAGCAATCACTGGCCTTGTCGCTATTATTTATAACACTATTCTTCAAGTGACTGGTTTGGCTCTCAATCAAGCCGTATCCTCGCTGGCCTTTGTGATCCTTATCGGGGGAATTGTATATGGCATGAAAGAATTCAAAACCCAGACCGGAGGCTACATGTCTTATGGAGAAGGGTTAGGACTTGGTTCTTTATTAAGTGCTGTATATGGATTATTGGCCAGTGCTTTTGGAGCTATTTATATTAAATATATTGACGATTCTACTATGAAAAAGCAGATGGAAATTCAACGCCAGGCGATGGAACAGCGCGGGATGGATGATGCACAAATTGATCAGGCGATACAAATGGCAGAAAAGTTTACTGGCGCAGGTTCTATTTTTGTTATGGGCTTATTAGGCAGCCTATTAATCGGTTTCATCATTTCCCTAGTGGTTGCTGCCATCATGAAAAAAGAACGAACTGAATTAATATAAAGAACTTTTATAGGTAAAAGGTTGATTACTGGACATAAACTGCTCAGGGTCAACCTTTATTTCCTCATTCCTCCTTTATAACTTCCTCTTCTTCAAACACAACTCCCAGTTCTGCCAGTTCATCCAGTACGGGTTCGTAAATTTCACGATCGACTGGAATGACTACGCCACGTTGGGCAATTCGGCCTTGTAAGAGCAGTTTTGCTGCAATACCCAATGGTAATCCCACCGTTTTGGCCATAGCTGTCCGCACGGAATCGTCGCCTTCCACTGCCAGCGAAGAAGTAAGGCCATGAGATTTTCCTTGAAGGGTATAAATAAATTGATGCTGCATCACAATTAGATCGCGGTCATTTGGATGCATCTGCCATTTTTTTTCCAACAATTGCTGTAATACCTGCGCTGGTGTAGCATTGACCAAACCGATGGGCGTATAGTGGTCTAGTTCCAGCCAAGCCACCTTCTGCAATGCCGGGTCAGTGACGGATAGCCCGGTTTGGTGCGCCAATCTTTCCAGCAACGTACCATTGGAGGGCAAATAGTGGTCAGTAAAGTTGCTTAAGGTCAGGCCATCACTATTATTAATCATCGAGTGGTCATCCGTCATTCCCAACTGCACCAACACATTCCAAGCGGCGCAATATCCTGGTCGGCGAAGCGTGCCACGTAGCATGGTTTCTACCGCTGGCAGGCCATATATGGATTGATAGCCTAGGGAATCACGGTTTGGGTAGGCTTCAAATGTGCCGTAACCTTTCACATAGATGGTTTCGGTGTGGGTAAAAAGCTCGGAATAAGGTACTTCCCGTAGTTGGCCTTGGTGTAGGTAAACCGCTGTGCTTTGGCCAGCCAGTACTACATTGCGCGGGTTCCAGGTAAATTTGTAGCCCCAGGGATTACCGTCTGACTGAGGAGCAATCAGACCACCACAAAAGGATTTGAAAGAGGTGATTTCGCCACCTGCTGCTTGAATTTGGTGAATAAGCCGCATAGCCGACAAATGGTCAATGCCCGGATCCAGGCCCATTTCATTCAAAAAGAGCAAACCTTTGGCTTTCGCTTCACCATCCAACGCTTTCATTTCAGGCGAAACGTAAGAGGCGGTGAGCAAATGCTTACCCAATGTCAGACAGTCGATAGCAACCAAAGGATGCAATGAAGCGGGTAGCAGAGAAATAACCACGTCGGCCAGACCAATGGCAGATTGCCTTTGGTGGGCATCCATCACATCTAGTGCCAGGGCGCTGGCTTGAGTATACGCCTGGGCTTTTTCTTGCGCCAATGGTAAAAAAGCATCGGAGATAATTAAATTCCAGCCGTGCATGGGCGCAAGCTTACCCAGGTAATCAATAAGAGCCGTAGACGAACGGCCAGCGCCAATGACTAGGATCGTATGCATAAGAGTCTTGAGGGCTGTTTCTGTATGTTTTATTGGCAGATTTGCTTCCATAGATGAAAGGAAAAATATTAACTGGGAGACCTTAATTTGGCTTAAGTATTTATGCCTAAAAAAATGAATTTTTATTTAAGTTTTTTTCATTGGATTTCATTCAAGTATTAACCTATTTTTCTTTACTTTGCGTATAAACCCTTATTTAAATAGTAGAAACAAGGGAAAATATATGCTATACTATGGAGAATTACTTGTTTTTTTTATTGTTTTTTTTAGCCTAATATCTTCTTAATTCTTTCTAAATGCTTTTTTCAACAACATAGACTACTTAATTCTACTTGCTTTCAACTTTGACCGGTGCCAACATTCCCGGTAATTACAAGAGATAGTACAAGGATACCTAACCTGTTTTAAAAAATAAGCTTGAATTTTCATGGAAAAAATAAAAGTAGTACTAGCAGATGATCATCAAATATTGAGAGATGGAATACAATATCTGCTAAAAGATGAACCTAGTATTGAAATAGTTGGGCAAGCGGCTGAGGGGAATGAGTTACTGAGAATGCTTCCTTACACTCCCACCGATTTGGTGTTATTAGATTTGAACATGCCTGATATGGATGGCTTCGAAACCATTCAGCACTTGTCTACCGATTACCCCAACATCAGAATATTGGTGTTATCAATGGTGGCTCCTGAAAAGCATATTGTTCGGCTGATGGAATTGGGCGCTCTCGGATATGTATTGAAAACAGTTGGAAAAGAAGAACTAGTACATGCGATTAGGAAAGTAGCCGCCGGACAAGTGTACATTGGTACTGATATTACTATGAGTTTGCTGAAGAGAACGCAGCCTAAAGCGGTACGGATAGAAAATGGATCGGGTGGCTTGCCGGTCGATTTGTCGAAGCGGGAAGTGGAAGTGCTGGAATTGATTTCCGATGGCTATAGTAACCACGAAATAGCGGAGAAATTATGCGTTAGCAAGCGTACCATCGACTCTCATCGTCAAAACCTGATGGAGAAAACCCGCGTAAAAAATACGGCTGCCCTTATCAAATTCGCCTTGGTCAAAGGCATTATCTCTTAGTGAGTTTAGTGTTTATAAGTCGACTAGTTTTAGGAATACATCACCTTTTGCCACCTACCTTGTACGGTAATTTATAGCTTAAGCTGCTGCATTATTAGCGTTGCGCTGAATTTTGGTGAGCTTGCGCTTCTGATGAGAAGCTATAGTGTGGGTTTGTCGAATGTTCAGGGCGTGTCCAGTGATTAAGCCCAGAGAGCCGATATGCAGCAAAAAAATTGCATTTGGCTGCCTGGCTTCTAGTAATATTCCCCCGATAAAAAATAGTAGAGAAACCATTAACACCCTTCTCACCAACACGGAAGTGGACTTTCTTATTGCAAAGCCAACCGCCACGGTAGCAATCAGGGCAAAGCAATAGTCAAGCAAATGACTTTCCAGGCTGTCGTGATTGCCCAAAGTGAATTGGAAAAAGTAGAAAAGCGCTGGTAACGCCAAGCAATGAACGAGGCAGGCCATCGAACCCAAAATGCCTAACCAATCTGATTTGAGGGAAACTAAACTTATCTTCATAAGAATAAAGGGTAGGCAAAGATAAGAAAATATTTCAAATGCATCACTGTTGCACAAAATAGCTTTTAGCTGTCGCCGTGCATTAGCCACTTTTTACTCCATGTGTCCAATGGCAAACCTCATGACCGAGGATAATTTTCGTAAATTTCGGCTATGGCGCACGATCATCATTCACACCACCATGGCCATCATCATCACCATGACCACGGTACAGGCAATCTGAGCTTTGCCTTTTGGCTCAATACCGCCTTTGCTTTGCTAGAAATTGCAGGCGGATTGTATACCAATAGCGTGGCTATTCTCTCGGATGCCCTCCACGACCTGGGCGATAGCCTTTCGCTGGGACTGGCTTATTACTTCCACCAAAAATCGCATCAGAAGCGCGACAAGCATTATTCTTATGGATACCGCCGGTTCTCGTTGTTGGGAGCTTTGATCAACTGCATGGTGCTGTTGGTCGGGTCTGTTATTATTTTGCAGGAAACCATTCCCCGGCTTTTTCATCCAGAGGCCGAAAACCCCGATGCGAAAGGAATGCTGGTTTTTGCCCTTATTGGGATTCTGGTCAATGGAGCGGCCTGGTTTCGGTTAAAGAAAGGAACTTCTGTCAATGAGCGGGTTATATCGCTGCATTTTATTGAAGATATATTGGGCTGGGTAGCCGTATTGATCGGTAGTGTGGTGATGTTGTTTATCCACTTACCTATTCTCGATCCTATTATGTCGCTACTCATTGCTGGCTACATTCTTTTCAACGTATTTCAGAACCTGAAAAGCAGTTTCCGCATTATCCTGCAAGGCATTCCGGTGGGCATTTCCGAGCTCCAGGTACGGCAGAAAATATTGTCGGTTGTTGGTGTTCAAGCAGTACACGACCTTCACCTGTGGACAATGGATGGAGAATATAATGTGCTCACGGCGCACGCTGTGGTAGGCGATAACCTGACTTTTCCAGAAATAGAAACGATTAAACAAAGCGTAAAAGCCCAACTGCAAGGCTTGCCCATTCAGCACGTAACCATTGAAATCGAAAACAAAAACTCGCACTGCGCGCTGGAAGAGTGTTAGTTTTTTAGCTGTTAGTCCTTAGGTCTTAGCTAAAGACTAACAGCTAAAACCTAACTAAACATCCGTTTTTTTGGTAAGAATATGGACTGGCTTTTTGTTTTCGTCGATGGCAACGAAGGTAAATAAGCCCGTAACCGCTTTCTTACGATCATCCGAATACATGGATTCTACGTAGATATCTACCCGTATTTGAAGGCTGGTAATGCCAATGCCAACTACTTTCCCTACTAGTTCGATGAGGCTGCCGCTGGGAATGGGGTGTGTGAAATCTACCTTATCAGAGGAAACCGTTACCATTTTCAGACGGCTGAAGCGGGTGGCAGTAATAAACGCCACTTCATCCATCAGTTGCAGGGCTGCGCCGCCAAAAAGGGTATCGTAATGATTGGTTGTATTAGGAAAAATGGCTTTGAAAATGTGGGTTTCAGAATGGGTAATTCTTTCTTCAATTGTCATAGATTGGTTTGGTTGTGCATCAGCTTTGATGCCTATAAAGATAAAAGTTTTTAAAATTTAGTTTTGTATCCTCCCTACGTGTTCTTTATCCAACTTGTTTGTATTCTTTTTGTAATGATTGCAAACAATTGATACACAAACAAGTATTGTATTGTCTTTGTATAAAACTACGTTCTGCCTCGGTAAGAGAAAGATTACTGCTGGAGCATTGGCACAGCGAAATGGAGCCGACTTTACATACAAAGTTGGTTTGGCAACGGGGACAAGTGACTTCTTGGTGCTGAGGCATTTGCGTTGAAAACAGACCTTAGAACAAAGTAAATAAATCTGCTGGAATTAACTAAGGCTGTTTTTGAATTCATTCATTTTTCAACTACTAGTGTGTAAGTAAAAAGCAAAGTCGCCATCGCAAGGGAGCAATGACGACTTTGTTGTCCTTATGAATGCAAGCAATAATTTAGCTAAGTCTAGACTTTCGGTGCCTTTACCAAACCGTTTTCTAGGGGCAGTTCCTTGGCATAAGAGAAGCGGTATACCTCATTGTAGTCTTTAAACGCTTTTTGTACATCTATCTCCAGGTCTTTGATAAATCCTTCGGCCAGGTCATATACCCAGCCGTGAACGTGGACACTGGCATCGCCCGACCAGGCTTTCTGCACAATGGATGTCTTATGGAGGTTACATACCTGCTCAATCACATTCAACTCTACCAACTTTTTAAAACGGGCTTCCTCATAAGTAATCGCATCCAGTTCTGCTTTATGCAGGCGATACACGTCTTTGATATTGCACAGCCATTTGTTAATCAAACCTAAGTCCTGATCGCCCATGGCCGCTTTTACGCCTCCGCAGCCATAATGCCCACATACGATGATGTGTTTCACCTTCAGTACTTCAACGGCGTATTGCAGTACCGATAGAAAATTCATATCTGTGCTTACCACCAGGTTGGCTACGTTGCGGTGAACAAACATTTCGCCAGGGTTGGTGCCAGTAATATCTGAGGCTGAAATCCGGCTATCAGAGCAGCTAATGAACAAGTAACGGGGACTTTGTCCTTTGGCTAGCTCCTTAAAATAACGCGGATCGGATTGTAGTTTCTGCGTTACCCAGTCCCGGTTGTTTTCAAAAAGCCCCAGATAGTCAGTTTGATCTTGTATGGGCAGATGGATCTCTGTTTTCTCGTCGGCCTGGTGGTTGCTATTATTTACTGCTGAGCTTCCCTGTGGCAGAAAGGTCAGGTTAATATTTTTAAGCTTGGCGGTTTCCCGGAAGTTTTCAATCACTTCCAATACATCATAGTCGATGTACGTCGATTTGCTCCCATCAATCTGGACGGAGGAATGCTCAGGCAGGTTCTCCAGGATATTGATGATGCTGGCTTTGTTCAAAAACGAGACATTCTCACTCAGGTTAATTTTAATAAATTCGTGTTCCTTGTCAATTTGTTTATGAAAAAAGTGAGAGGTTTTGAAATTAGCCTTCAGAATAAAGAAGACGCCTACAACCATGCCGATGGCGATACCAATCAATAAGTCGGAAAAGAGGATGGCAACAATAGTAACGACGAAAGGTATGAATTGATCGATACCCAACTGGTACATATCCTTGAAGATAGAGATTTTAGCCAGTTTGTATCCAGTAAATAAAAGAATAGCAGCCAGACAGGCTAGCGGAATTCGATTTAGAAAGCTTGGGATCAAAATCACACAAGCAAATAGCAAAATGGCGTGAAGGATGGCTGCCATTTTAGTGCGTGAGCCAGCCATAATACTGGCAGTACTTCTTACCACTACCGAGGTGACAGGAAGCCCGCCAATTAAACCAGATACAATGTTACCGACTCCTTGTGCCTTCAATTCCCGGTTTGGGGGTGTATTGCGTTTCAACGGATCCAGTTTATCAGTCGCTTCCACGTTCAGGAGCGTTTCTAGACTGGCCACTATAGCAATGGTAAAAGCAGAGATATACACTTGCGTGTTTCCCAGTTGAGTAAAATCAGGTAAAGTAAACAAAGCAAAAAAGCTGTTAAGACCTTTGGCAATAGGTAAGTTGACCAGATGGTTTTCGCTTAACTGAAGGCCAGGAAGAAAAAGGTTGTAAAGGGTATGAAAAACGATACCAATTATAACAACAATCAGCGCGGAAGGAACGGTTTTGAAAAAAGAATATTTTTTCAGAAAGGGTTTGTCCCACAGTAATAATACGATCATCGATACCACAGCAATAATGATTGCACCCGCATCAGGATGTTGAATGGCCTGAAGAATTTCGGTGAAGGTATTTTCCCCGTCTGCTTGCAGGAATTCCGATTCACCTTCAGCATCTTTATCATAGCCTAAAGCATGGGGAATCTGCTTCAGTATAAGCGTAAGACCAATGGCGGCCAGCATGCCTTTGATTACGGAACTTGGAAAATAATTGCTGATAGAGCCAGCCTTCAATAAGCCCAGTATTAACTGGAATACCCCTGCCAGCACTACAGCCAGTAGAAAGGTCTCATAATGTCCGAGCTTTTCGATGGCTCCTAATACAATAGCCGTAAGCCCAGCCGCCGGACCACTCACACTCAAAGCAGATCCACTCAGGGAGCCCACGACAATACCACCAATAACACCGGCGATAATTCCCGAAAAGAGCGGTGCCCCAGATGCCAGAGCAATGCCCAGACACAGAGGTAAGGCAACCAAAAAAGCCACCATTCCGCCTTTCGCGTCACTTTTGATGTGGGTGAATAAAGAACTAATCATTTGTTTGGGAAGGTTTAACGTTCAGTAATTGTTTTCTTAGCTTTTCATTGTCTCGTTCGCATTGGCTATGCACAGCGTGACTGATTTTTATTTGTTTGTCCAATAATAGCTTTATAGCCAATAACGAATCGTTTTTTATTACCAGTGCATCTCTTTCAGCTTGTAAAGCCTCCTTTCCTGCACTCCACTCAGGCTTGATTACTAATAAGGCAAGTAGTACAATAGCCGAAAAAATGAGTGGCCATAGCCTAAAAGACTTTAGCAAGGAAGGATTCCTGGTTCGGATCATAACATTGACCTTGGCGGATTTTAGCAATACCCACACAAAGGTAAATGCGCATGGCTGGCCAGAGATTAAAGAAAAATTAAAATGTTATTAGAATGTGATTAGAAAAAGGAGGAGGGAGACAGTAGGATGCGGGGCGCCCTGTATGGAATAAAGCTACGAATAATGTTCAGCTACTGTAGGGGCAAGCCCAGCCCCTACAGTAGCTGAACATTCCGTCCCGGTGGGGCCTACTCGCTTTTATGAATTAGGTAGTCGGAGGGTAAGGAGAGTGCCTTGGTGAAGCGTAGAGGTTACGCTGATTTCACCGCCGTGCAATTGTACAATCCGTTGGGTTAGTGGTAGGCCAATGCCATGCCCTTGAATACCTTTGGCGTTTTGTGCCCGGAAAAAGGGCTGAAAGATGTACGCCATATCGGCTTCGCTGATGCCGATGCCATTATCCTGAAATTGGAGGGTAATCCACTGGTCGTTAGCCCCTAATTTTACCTGTACCCGATGGTCATTTGAAAATTTGCATCCGTTTTCCATCAGGTTGAGGAAGGCCGTGGTGAGCAGTGCCTCGTCTCCTTTTACCATCATCGAAGGCTGCATTACTTCTAATTCACCATCAAACTCGAAAACGACATGGTAGGAGGGTTGCTTGGAAACCAATTTTTTGGACGCTTGATAAATCACCTCGTCCAGCGATACTTCCTGTAAGTCGATGTTGGAAGAATCCAGGCTTACCTGCGCCAGATCGAGCAAGTCATTCGCTAACTGATTCAGTTGCCTGATGTCTTCTAATACAGATTTCCATTTGGCTTCGTGTTCTTCTACGCTTCGGGGTTTAATCAAGGTGACTTCAATTTGCCCGGTAATGATGGTAAGCGGGGTTCTCAATTCGTGGGAGGCATTGGCAACAAAGCTTCGTTGCGCCTCAAATCCCTTTTGGATACGATCCAGCATCTGGTTGAAAGTAATGGCCAGTAGCGCAATTTCATCTTTCCCGTTTCCTTCCTTTACCCGCTGGTTCAGGTTAGAAGCTGTAATATTGGCGACCTGGCTTACCACAGCCGAAATCGGGAGGAGCGCCCTGCCAGCATAGATCCATCCTGCCAAGGCCACCACTAGTAAGCTCAATACCAGTCCTATATAAAGAATCATACGGAGGTGGTATAGCTCTTGCAAACCTTCTTCATCCAGTGCAGAGACAATCACCACCAGCCGTTCATATTGGTGGTTGAAGGCCACGCCGACTATTTCCTGCTGGCCATGCTGAAATCGGATTTTTCCTTTCAGTCGGATTTTATTCAGGAATTCTCGTGAACCTTCCACTTGGTCAGGCGTGTCATCACTGGCGTATACTACCTGATTAAGGTAATTGTAAACGGTCACTTGCTCTTTGGGCAAGGTGGTCAGGTCATTGCGGTTTAGTATTCTCAACAGGTTAGAATCCACCTCGTTCACCTCAACGAGTAACCGGGCGGTAGTTTTGGCCTTGTCTTCCAGGCGGGTATAAAAGTCATCTTGCCGAAAAAAGGAAGAAGAATAGTAAACGGCACCAGAGAAAAGCCCCATAATAGAGGCTACCATCAGTGTGAAGTTCCAGGTGAGGCGTGTTCGGATTTGCATGAATCAATCGTTGGATACCTGCATGAGATAGCCAATTCCAGTGAGTGTATGGATTAGTTTGGGTGAATAGCCTTTGTCTATTTTTTTTCGCAGGTAATTGATATACACATCTACCACGTTGGTTCCGGTATCAAAAGACACGTCCCAAACTTTAGCAGCAATTTCATTTCGGCTAAGTGCGCGTCCCTGGTTACGCATAAATAATTCTAGTAGCGCTAACTCCCTGGCTGTCAATTCTATTTTTTGATTTCCCCGACGGACAGTCTTGCTATTCAGGTTCAACTCCAAGTCGGCAATCTTCAACAAAATACTTTCCGGAGGGATCACCGATTTTCTGCGGTTCAATGCCCGTAGCCTAGCCATCAGCTCTCGAAATTCAAAAGGCTTGACCAAGTAATCGTCGGCTCCGGCATCAAAGCCAGTCAACTTGTGTTCCGTGGTTCCAAAAGCGGTTAGCATCAGCACGGGTATATTTTCGTAGCGTTCCCGAATAATCCGGCAAAGTTCAAACCCGTTCATGGCAGGCAGGTTAATGTCCAGTATCACGCTGTTGTAATCGCTGAGAGATAGCATTCGCTGAGCCACGTTGGCATCAGGCGCGATGTCTGCTTCCAGTCCGTAATCTTCCAAACCATTCTTAATAAAGGAGGCTACTTTTATTTCATCTTCTACAATCAGAATTTTCATAAGTAATGAGTAGGCTGCGTACGAGAAAGTTATGTACTTCTGTGAAGAATCACATTTAACCAATATTAGTTTCAGTTTTATAAGAGAAAAGGCGTCATATTATTCTTTATAGTATTGAAATAATAGTGTGTTGGTTAACAAAATATTTTTGAATGAAAGAAAAAATATGAATAAACCATATTGCTATAAGTAATTTGAGCTATATAGATAAAAACTGATCTTACCTTGGTTAAGGATATATTTGTTTAATTAGATTACACATCGAATTGATATTTTGTTATGCTATCATTGGGTTAATTAAAATAATTATCGTTGGTGGGAATATTGAAATACGGTTTTGTATTTTGTCTTCATTCATTTTAAAGATAAATCTAAAATTAAAGCCCTTATAAATAGTATAATAATGCCTGATTGGATAAGTAATTATTTTTACTCTCTGAAATAATAGTTATTTGTTTTGTTGTTGGTATGAAATTTGCTTTGCTGTAAGACAGTGTTTTAGCTAGGCATGGCTTCGTTTAATCTCAAAGAAATGGCTAATTATTTAATTGAAAAAGCACTTAAAAAATTTATTTACTGATATCTTATAATAAACAAATTTTATTAATAGTTATAAAAAATATGAATAAAATTTAATTTATAAGTTCCTTTAATAAAAATATTCAAAATTCTTTACCTATGTAATGAATTTTATTAAATGTTTTGAAAAATTTAATTATATTGACCGAATATTTCAATTAAATGATTGGAAAAGTAGTAAATATCCAAAAAAATATACAATTGTTTTTATAAACATATTTGCAAATCCCAATAAGACAACTTTGTTTTTTAAATAGCATATGTGTACCTTGATATTGTAAATTTCAAGAACCCATACATATTACTGCTATAGTTTTGTCTCTCAATTAGGACGGTTTTCATCCTTCAGCTGCAGATGAGATGTTTATTCGTTCCGATTTATGAATGTTTAATTCATTAATAATTGGGCAAAATGACAAAACTTAGAATAGCATTACATATTGTAGGCGTATTATTTACATTCCAACTGGCCGGCACTCCGCTCTTCGCTCAAACTCGCCTTGGCCTACACGTTACACAACAAGAATTAAATATTTGGCGCGACCGCGCGAATCGGGGCCCTTACAAAAACAAGGGCGATGTCCAAACCAATTCCCCCGGCGATTGGACTCGAATACTGGAGAATGCTAATAAGTTTAGAGACAATACTGCCGCTTTGGTAGCCGACCGATGGATTCCCTGGGCTGGTTCTGGTTGTTATCCTAAAAGCGTATCGGCTACTAACGTGGCACATACACAAGCCGGATTGCTGAAGGATGCCGCTTTTGTATACCTAGTAAAACAAGATGCCAGTTATTTGCCCCGTGTGAAAGCCGAAATTCTGCAATATATACGCAACCCCTCATTGAATTTTGCTAACCGCAGCCGCTGGTGTTATGTAGGCGATCAAAATCCTGGCTTCATTGTCAGTGAGGTATTGACAAGGATTGTTTTTGCTTATGATTATGTCCGCATCGCTGGCGGTTTTACTGCTGATGAGCAGGCTGAATTCCAAAAATGGGTTTATAATGCTGGCCAGTGGTACTCCGATAATATTGATAAGTACTTCACACTGCGGTATGTAAACCGGCTGGCAGGCGACTATACATTGACCAACTATAGCATTAGAGCGGAGGCTGCAAGTACTAAATGTTTACTGTATTATGGCGGTCCTTCGGCTGGTTTTTTTGCTCAGGGATATAATAATCGCCTAGCCACCTGTGCCCGCTTTATGGGAGTGGCTGGTGTAGTTTGCAATAATGTATCCTTGCAAACCAATGCCAAGCGTTTTTTCTTTGAATGGATGCGTTATGGTGTATATCCTAACGGCGAAATTGCCGACTTACACCGGGGTTTCGACGATCTAACTAAAGGAGCAGAAAGTGGCCTGATGTATTCCTTTGGTGTAGCCCAAGTCATGAGCGATCTTGCTGATTTGTTTGCTCGAAAAGGGGATGCCTCGCTTTATAATTATAGTACTGAGGAGGGATGTTTCGGTTCACAATCGACGGGCAACCCTAAAAATTTGTTCAAAGTAATTACCAACTTGCAAAAATACCTCAATGGGACTTTCAAGCGGTATGCTTCTAAGTATTCCACCACCAACGCTAATTTTCTAATCAATGGCATTGACCCTTTTAAAACCCCAGGGGAAATCAGCTATGATATTTGGTTTAGTATGGCCAATGTATTCTATAATTCTTCATTCATTTCGAGTAATTATCGTCGGCAAGCGGCTGGCTGCCGCCCTTACCCGCAATGGCCTAGAAGTGTTGGTTCGAACTATCCCTTTGGTGGGCATGCAGCGGTTTATCCAGGTAGCTTATTTATGTTTGGGCAAATGGAAGGCAAAACGTGGCCTTATGCAGCCAATACTAATCAAGCGCCTAGCGTGAGTATGGCAAATCCGGGTAATGGAACTAGCTTCTTAGCCGGAACGTCCCTTACAGTAACAGCCAATGCAACGGATAAGGATGGTCAAATTTCTAATGTCGAGTTCTTTCTCGGAAATACTTCCCTGGGTATTGACTATGCAGCTCCGTACACCATCGCTTGGAACAATGCCTTGGCTGGCGTCTATGCCTTAAAGGCGGTGGTCACCGATGAAGACGGAGCTTCGGCTGCTACGGTGTCTAACGTTACCATCAATGCCTTGCCGGGGACTTGCTCAGCTACTGGAACAATTTTGAGAGAATATTGGTCTAATGTATCTGGCATCGGCGTGTCGGCCATACCGGTTACCCGTACTCCCAACAGTACCAGTCAGTTGACTAGTTTTCAGGGGCCTAAAGTTCCTGCGGGGGCTTGGGGCGTTGGCGACAACTATGGCGCGCGTTACCGTGGCTATGTTTGCGTGCCTACCACGGGCAACTATACCTTCTGGATTGCCTCCGACAATGATGGCGAACTGTGGTTGAGTACAGATGCTAACCCAGCTAACCGTAGGCGCATTGCTTATATTCAGAATGGGTTTGCCTACATCACAGATTGGACTAAATATGCCAGTCAGAAGTCGGTCTTGATTAGTCTGGTAGCGGGTAAAAAATACTACATAGAGGCTTTGCATAAAGAGGCTGCGGGCGGTGATAACCTGGCCGTTGGTTGGCAGTTGCCCAATGGTACTTTCGAGCGCCCCATTCCTGGTAGTCGCCTCTCTCCGTTCAGTGCTGCCAATGCCCGAACAGAGGATACGGAAACAGTAGTAGAAGACCGTTCAGTAGAAACGCCCACTTCCGCTGTACTGGCATTTCCCAATCCATTTGATAATTTGCTTACCTTGCAATGGACAAAGGAACAACCCAAAGCGGTAACAGTGACGATCATCGATTCCTATACCAGGATTCGTTACCAGCAGCAATACCAATTGGAAGACGATCAAAACCAATTGGCATTGGATATGAGCCAAATCAGTTTAGCTCCCGGCATTTATTACCTAAGTGTTCAGTCTGCTCGGGGTAAGGAAGTCATTCGGCTTTTGAAACAATAAGCACTGATAATAGTCCCTTTATTGGGTATATTTCGCTTGAGTATCACTATGGGCAACGATCGGCCTGATAGTAATACTCAAGCGATCTCGTTTAAAGACAGGCAGATAAAAAGCAGTCTGCCCTGATGTTGAAACGGAAAAACGGATGCTTTTTTCAAATAATAATGGTATATTATCACTGTCTTTTCCTTGTTTTACTTAGCAAACTGTATGAAACCAAACATACCTGATAATAAAGAAGAAGCGAACGAGGTAACGGTGGTTATCGAGAAAGAAGAGACTGGATACAAGGCTTCTATTGAAGGCGTGAGTGGATTGTCGGTGGCTGGAGAAACCGTGCCGGAAGCCCGCAAAAACCTTTGGGATAGTATCCGTGCGTTGAAATCAAAATTGTTTTCGGGCAAGCCATTCAAAGTCAAGGAGAAAATCAAATTATTCTTTCCATCCAAAAAAGTTAGTAAGTAACTAGGCTGTGATAGCTAATCCAGGTTTTTCGCAGCAATTTACGGAGGTAGAACGTTGGCAAGGCTATGCGCTTCGCGACGACGCCACGGTGTTTATTTATGATGATACCTTATATAAACAAAAGCCCAGCCGGGTTACAGTAACGGGTTCTTTCCGAACCTGGGATGCCAATATGAATGTGGCTGCCTGGACGCTAAAACCCTCGACGGCCACTATTTGGCTGCTTACGGTCGTAAATCCAAACTGGGAAAGGATTGTCCCCAACGCGGAGTTCAAGTTTCGGATCGACAACGGCATTTGGCTTGACCTGCCTTTCGGTACTCCCAATGAGAGAGGAACGAATTATGTGTTTCTGAAAGGTGTACAACCACCCGGCCTGTTGGCTGAAATAAGGAATGAGCACACGATTTGGGCTAAAGTGCGGGGCAATCAGGTAATCAGGCCTGCCGATAAACGGGCGTATCGCCTAACGGATGCCCAGGATAACGAAATCCCCCTTACAACGGTACAGCCTTTCAATATCGCCGAAGCCTGGATAACACCCGCCATTGCGCTGGATAAACGACGGGTCTATTTCCTGGAAATTCTTCCCTTAGCCCCTGGGCGGCAGCACAGCAAACTCAAGTCCCACTGTTCGTTTGATGGATGGTTCCGTGAATTGTATTCTGACAAAGAATTAGGAGCCAATATCAGTGACGATGGGCGGGAGACCGCTTTTCGTGTATTTGCTCCGAGGGCCGAAAGAGTGCAGTTGTATTTGTATGCCCAAGCCCAGGACAAAGCAGCGTACCAAACAGATGAAATGCTGCAAGATGGAAAGGGCGTTTGGGAGTCCACCATCCATGAAAATCTACATGGGATCTGGTATGATTTTACCGTGCATGGCT
>JAZKGK010000137.1:0-2282 GCA_040385915.1 Bacteroidota bacterium | reverse complement strand
CTGGATGAAGACTGGTTTTTAGAAGCCTTTGACGAATGGCAAAAGCAAGGCATTATTATTTTGGGTTTCAATGATTTAAAAAACAACCAATTAAATCCGAACAAGGCCAAAGTGTCCGTCCTTGTCAGCAGCGGAGTCGATTGGTTCGACACCAGGGTGGATGTTTACTACGGCAAACAAAAGGTGTCCTTGAAATACCTCCACAAATCGATTCGAAACAAAAGCAAGTTTGTCCAGCTAGGCGATGGCACCCAAGGAATTTTGCCCCAGGAATGGATAGACAAATTCGCGAAGTACTTCAAGTCCGGGGAAGTTGTCGGAGAAAGCCTGCGGACACCGAAGATTAGCTTTGCCAGCATTACCGAAATGTATGAGGCCGAGCTACTAACCGATGAGGTAAAGGAACAAGTGGCTTTTTACCAGGAAAAAATCGCCCGTTTTGATTCCATCCAGTCAGTAGAAGTGCCCACCGATCTGAAAACGACGCTCCGTGAATACCAGAAACAAGGCTTAAACTGGCTGAATTTCCTGGACGACTTCAATTTCGGCGGTTGTTTGGCCGATGATATGGGTCTGGGGAAAACCATTCAGGTTATTGCCTTCATCCTATCACAGCGGACAAAAAATCGTCAACAGGCTAACCTGGTGGTGGTACCAACGTCCCTCATCTTTAACTGGGAAGCCGAAGTGGCGAAGTTCGCGCCATCCCTCAACATGCTGACTATTTATGGAGCCAACCGACTCAAAGACCAGCATACGTTCGATGCGTACGAGATCATTCTCACTTCTTATGGTACTCTCCTGTCCGACATTCGTTTCATGAAGGAATATCGCTTCAACTACATCTTTCTGGACGAGTCGCAATCCATCAAAAACCCCGAATCCCAACGGTTCAAAGCAGTGCGTCTGCTACAATCCCGTAACAAAATCGTTCTAACTGGTACGCCCATCGAAAACAACACCCTGGATATTTATGGGCAACTGGCTTTTGCCTGTCCTGGTCTGTTGGGCAGCAAACAACACTTCAAAGACCATTATTCAACTCCTATCGATAAGTTCAAGGATAAAAAGAGGGCTGCCGAATTGCAGAAAAAAATCAACCCTTTTATTCTGCGCCGAACCAAGGATCAGGTAGCCACTGAACTTCCCGACAAAACCGAAATGGTGGTTTATTGCGAAATGGGGCCAGAACAACGGAAAATATACAATGCCTACGCCAAAGAATTCCGCAACTTCCTCTTGTCCAAACCCGAGGACGAGCTTTCCCGGCACAGCATGCACGTACTGAAAGCCCTCACCCAGCTCCGCCAGATTTGCGATTCCCCGGCGCTATTAAACAACGATACATTTTACGGAGATTCCTCGGCCAAGATCGATGCCCTGATGGAGCAAATTGAAAGCAAAGCCTACCACCATAAAATATTGGTTTTCTCTCAGTTTGTTTCGATGCTCGACTTAATTAAAAAGGAGCTGGAAGCCAGGGATATCGCTTTTGAATACCTCAGCGGCCAAACAAGAAACCGTGCGGCCAGAGTAGCACAATTCCAGCATAACTCAGCCGTTCGGGTTTTTCTCATCAGCTTGAAAGCGGGTGGCACCGGCCTTAATTTAACGGAAGCCGACTATGTGTACCTGGTTGACCCGTGGTGGAATCCGGCGGTAGAAAACCAGGCCATTGACCGTTGCTATCGTATTGGCCAAAAGAAAAATGTGGTGGCCGTCCGATTGATTTGCCCCGATACCATTGAAGAGAAGATCATGAACATGCAAGAATCGAAACAAGCGTTGGCAAAAGATTTAATCAAAACGGAATCCTCAGTCATCCACTCATTTTCTAAAGCAGACCTCATCAATTTATTTGGCTAAAAAACCTTTTACCAACCCTATCTTCATTGTATTGAACTGTCGCGACCGCTGCTTTTAACCTACGCTTATCCCACCTTTCGTATCCACCACCCTGCTCCATCGGAGCATCCTGTTTATAGCTCAATTGTTTGAAGATCAGATTTGGCTCCATCGGAGCCTCCTAAAAGAGATCTAGGAGGCTCCGATGGAGCCAATGCCGCACCTGGACTAGGTTCTATAAACAGGTTGCTCCGCTGGAGCAATAATTTGATTATTACTCATACTTGTATCCATTTCTCCATTTGCCCAGATAGCAGAAAATATAAAGGTCAAGCGCTGAAACATAGCCGCGTAAAGTGAGTATATACTTTCTGAACTAGTACATGACAACAATGAAAAAGCTATTGAGAAAACAGATGGTTATCTGGGTGATGGCT